>CAZJXU010000239.1:0-3365 GCA_964550095.1 uncultured Spirochaetales bacterium
CCAGGGCCGACATCACGGCGCCCGCCGTCTCCAGGGCCAGCGCAAAGCGGCCCGTGCTGAGCGTCTTGGCGCGGCTGAGTTCTTCTTCGTCCGGAGGCGCACTGCGCATGCGCTCGAACTCTTCGAACAGGCCCTTCAGCAGGGGCTCCAATTCGGAGACTTCGGTAAAGCTGCGGATGGCGAAGTAGCCGCTGTCACGGCGGCGACCGAAGCTGGAATACACGGAATAGGTCAGCCCCTCCTCGGCGCGCAGGCGCGCCATCAGCCTGGAGGAAAAGCCGCCCCCGCCGAACATGGTGTTGAGCAGGCTCACCTGGTCGCGGTCTTCGGCGCCCTGCGCAATGCCCGCGTGGCCCACCACCACGTGCGCCTGCCCGAGGTCGGGGCGATCGACCAGCACGATGCGCGGGGCAGACCAGCCCTCCTGCTGCGCGGCGCTTTCGGCGCCGGCTTCCGCCCCGGCCGCGGGGACAGGCGGCGGGCCGGTGGGCGCTGGCGCAGGCCCCTGCCAGGCGCCGAATGCAGCCTGAACGCGCTGCCGGATGTCTTCGGCGTCCACGTCGCCCACCGCGTAGAAAATGCCTTCCCGTGGCGTAAAGACTTTCTCGTAAAACTCCCGGGCGGCCGCGGCATCCAGCTTTTCGACGCTCTCGGGCGTGCCGGAGATGGGCAGGCCGAGGCGGTGTTCGGGGTACAGGGTCTTCGAGAAGGTCCAGCCGGCCAGGGTGTCCGGGTCGTCGCCTGCAGTGCGCAGCGCGGCGAGCTGTTCTCCGCGCGCACGCTCGGCTTCCGCCTTGTCGAAGCGCGGGCGCAGCAGCACGTCGCTGAAGATGTCAAAGAGGGCGGGCAGGTCGCGCGAAAGGCCTCCTATGGAGGCGCCGAAGCTGTCCCAGCCCGAGCCCACGCTGAAGCTCGCGCCCAGCGCTTCCACCGCGGCCGCCAGCTCCAGCGCGTCCCGCTCTCCGGCGCCGCGCTCCATCAGGTCCGCCGTGTAACGCGCCACGCCCTCGCGCCCCGGCGCTTCCACTGCAGCGCCGCGCGGCGCGCTGAAGCCGAATGAAAAGGCCGGCAGCCTTTTGTCTTCCAGCACCAGCAGCAGCGCGCCGTTTTCGAGCTCGAAGCGGTGCAGGTGGGAAGCGTCCACCACCGGCGAGTCGATGGGCGAAGGCAGGGGTTCGTCCCAGGGGAAGGCCTTCGCAAAGGGGCCGCCGCTGCAGGCGAGCGGCGGAATCGAACAACCGAAGAGCAATGCGAAACCCAGCGGAGGAAAGGCGCTTTTCACCGACCGCTCCCCGGAGCGCCCGCGCCCGCGCCCGGCTCGCCTGAATCCTCGTCCGGGATCACGCGCACCACGCTGCGGCCTTCGTCCGGCAGGTACAGCTTTGCAACGCGCCGCACATCCTCGGGCGTCACCGCGCGCACGCGGGCAATGCGCTCGCCGATTGTGCGCACGCGGCCGTGGTGAATCCACTCCCAGCCCATGCGCGAGGCCAGCGCGTGGGCGCTGGACTGGCCGACGCTGAAGGCCACTTCCATGGCGCGACGCGCGCGCTCCACTTCTTCTTCGCTCGGCAGCTCCCGCTTGATGCGCTGCAGCTCTTCCATGAACAGATCTTCCACGCGATCAATCGAGGCGCCGGGACGCACCTTGGCCGCGCCGTAGAAAACGCCGGCGCTCTTCAGTTCCCAGTAGGAGGCGGATGCCGAGAGCGCGAGAGGCTCGTCATAGACCAGGCGCCGGTACAGGCGGCTGTTGCGGCCCTTGGAGAGCACCAGGCTAAGGACATCCAGTGCCTCGGCGTCTTCGTGGCCGGTGGGCGGCGCGTGCCAGGCCATGCGCAATAGAGGGCCTTCCACGTCGAACTTCACCACGGCGCGCCGTTCGCCCAGTTGCTTCGGTTCCTGCTGCGGGTTCCTGGGGATTTCCCCGGCGGGACGCAGCCCGGACATGTGCTTCTTCACCAGGTCCAGAACTTCCTGCGTGTCGAAATCGCCGGCGACCGAGACCACCAGATTGTTGGAGGCGTAATAGGTGTCGAAGAAACGGCGGCAGGCTTCCACGGTGACTTCTTCCAGGTCGCTCATCCAGCCGACGGTGGGCACGCGGTAGGGGTGCGCCAGGAAGCTGAGCGCCATCATCTGTTCGAAGGCGCGGCCGTCGGGGTCGTCTTCGGTGCGCCAGCGCCGTTCGCTCATGACCACTTCGCGCTCGCTCGCCAGGCTGTCTTTGTCGATCACCAGGTTGGTGAAGCGCTCTGCCTCCAGCGCGATCACCACCGGCAGGTGCTCCGGGGTGATGTCTTCGTAGTACACCGTGACGTCGCGGCTGGTGTAGGCGTTGAGGCGCCCGCCCCGCTCGCCCACCAGGCGCGCGTGCTCTTCCTTGCCGAGGTTTTCGGAGCCCCGGAACATCATGTGTTCGAACAGGTGGGCGATGCCGGTCCAGCGCGATTCGTCGCCGCTGCCCACGTTGACCCAGATTTGAAAGGAAACCACCGGGGTGGTGTGATCTTCCAGGGTCAGTACCGTGAGGCCGTTGTCGAGCACCGAGACCTGCATCGGCTCGAGCGGGTCGCTCACGGCCTCCCCCTCGGCGGAGGAAGCGGGCAAGGCGCCCAGGGTCAGCGCGAGCAGCGCGGCCGCGCCGCCCGGCGCAAAGACGCGCGAGAGCAGGCGCGGGCCGTGGGAATGCACGGCGATGAGGTCGCTGTAACCGATCATCGTGCGGCACACTATCGGAAACCGGCCCCGGAGGCAAGCCGTGTACGGCGAACGCAGGATGCGCGCCCGCCCGGGTGCGATGCGGAGCAGGCCGGGCACGGCGCGGGAGACCCTTGGCGCCGGGGGCGGCGGAGGTCAGGCGGATGGGCAGCGAACGCAGGCGCAGCAGGCCGGACGGGCTGGTCTGGTCGGACCAGCAGGGCGGCGACCTGCGCGCCCCGCACCAGAAACGCGACGGGGCGAAGCAGGCTGCGACGCCGACCGGGAAGGCGGCAGGACGGCGGCAAAGCGCGCCGGGCCCGGGCCGGGATGATGTGCTGCGCGTGCGCCGGGAAAGCAAGGGACGCCGGGGCAAAACGGTCACGGTGATCAGCGGCGCGCCGCTTTCGGCCATGGACGAGGCAGAGCGCCAGGACCTGGCCCGGGCGCTGAAGCGCCGCTGTGCCAGCGGCGGAAAGGCGCAGGCGGACGCCCTCGAAATCCAGGGCGACCACCTGGAGACGCTGCTGGCCGAACTGGAAGCGCGCGGCTTTCGGGCCAAACACGCGGGCGGCTGAGCGGCGGCCGGGGCGCGGGGCTGGGCTGCACACGCCGGGCGGCGCTCCAGGCGGTCGGGCCGGAAGTGGGCGCCGCCCGGCGTGTGC
>CAZJXU010000240.1:0-6538 GCA_964550095.1 uncultured Spirochaetales bacterium
CCTGCTGCGGCTGCACCCGGCTGTCGGTTCCGGGCTCGTGGGGCACGTCGTGGCTGATTTCCACGATGCGTCCCTGGTAAATCCACACGATGTCGATGTCGAAGTGCATGTCCTTCATCCAGAACATCGGGCGCTGCGGCGTGGCGTAGGGGAAGTACATCCCCGCGCCCGCCGCGAGCCCGGTGCGATATGAAAGGCCCTGCTGTTGCCGCGCGGGCGTGTCCGCCACTTCCACCTGCACCACCTGCAGGCCCACGTGCAGCGTCCTGCGGGGTGCGCCCTCCCGCACCGCCCCGCCAGGCGCGGCCGCCTGCGCGCCCGTGGGGGCCCCCGCGCACAGCAGCGCGCCCAGCAGGGCACCGAACAGGGCGCCCTGCATCGCGCCCGGCAGTGCACCCAGCAGCGCGCCCGGCAGGGCGACCATCGCCGGCGCAGGCACGGCCCGCTTCGCACAAAGCCTCACCGGATCTGAAACTCCCGAAGCCCGCGCGGGCTTTCCGGGTGGCGCGAAACGTCCCGGGGCTTTGCGCCTTCCGGTCCATCTTCACACCACGCCGCCATCGCTTCCACCGCAGCGGACGCGCCTTCAAAAACCGCCTCTACAGCGCCGTCGTCCAGGTTGCGCACCCAGCCGCCGAGCCCACGCGTCCTGGCGGCGCGCATGGCGGCGGCGCGAAAGCCCACGCCCTGCACCAGGCCGCGCACCAAAACGCGCATTCGCATCCGCTCCCCTGCGGCGCCTTCACCCATGCGCCGGAGCTTGACGCATGGCCACGCTCCCGGCCAACGGGCCGGTCGAAACGCGACCGCGCCGGGCTCGCACGAAACGGCCGAGCTGCCCGTGGCCGACAGGGCGGGCCCCGTAGCAAGCGGCGCTCGGGTCAGACGGTCGCAAGCGGCGCTCGGGGCAGACGGTCGTGACGCCGGGCTTGCGGGGTTTCGGTTTGGCTGCCGCAGCGCGCCGCCGTTCAATCTCCGGAAGGCGCGTAGCTCTCGAAGTCCACCAGGCGCTCGCGCATATACTCGCGCAGTTGCGACACCAGGCGCGCTTCCAACTGGCGCACCCGCTCGCGCGTGACGCCCAGCGCATCGCCCAGTTCGCGCAGGGTGACGGGCTCCTCCGCCAGGATGCGGGCTTTCATGATGCGTTCGTCGCGCGCGTTCAGCGTCGCCATGAAATCCTTCACCTTCTCGTTGAACAGGCGCCGCAGTTCTTCGTCCTGCACCACCTGTTCGGGCGAATCGCCGCTCGCCGCAATCAGGTCGCCGTACTCGGCGCCGTCGTCGCCGTCGCCGAGGGGCGCATTCACGGAAAGTTCGCCCTGGCCGAGGCGCGTTTCCATCTCGACCACGTCCGCTTCGTCCACGTCCAGGCGTGCCGCAATCAGCTTCGGCTCGGGGCGAAAGCCCTCGCGCTCCAGCGCGCGTTTTTCCCGGCCCAGGCGAAAGAAGAGTTTGCGCTGCGCGCGGGTCTGGCTGAGCTTCACCAGGCGGATGTTGTCGATCAGCCACTTCAGGATGTAGGCGCGGATCCAGTACCCGGCGTAGGTGGAGAGCTTGGCCCCCTGGTGCGGGTCGAAGCGCTGCACCGCTTCCAGCAGGCCGAGGTTGCCCTCCTGGATCAGGTCCAGGGCGTTCGCCCAGGCGCGCTTGTATTCCATGGCGATCTTCACCACCAGGCGCAGGTTCGCCAGCACCAGCTCGCGCCCCGCCTCGCTGTCGCGCTCGCTAAACCAGCGCAGCGCGAGTTCGTGTTCGCGCTCGCGCGAAATCGGCGGGTATTGCGCGAGCCCGGCCAGGTAGCGCGAGAGCGCGCTCGGGCTTTCGACCTCGTGCTCGGGCAGGGGCACGGGGACGGAGGCCGGCGCGGGAGTCGCCGCCCCCGCCACAGGGTTTTTTTTGCCGTCGTCTTGCCGCACGCTCACGGCAAAAGCGTAGCAACACGCGGGCAGGGGCCGGGGCGCCGCCGCACGCCGTGCGTGTATCATCCGTGCCGTTTCAACCAGAGGAGGAGGGAACCCTGATGGCCAAGAGAAAGTTTCCGGGCGGGTCCAGGCGGCGCTCGCGCCGCTCGTTCCTCGCGGGGATGGGCGCGGCCGTGGTCGGCCTGGCGCTGGGCGCCCGCGACGCGCTCGCCACGGAGGAGAAGCGGCGGCTCAACTTCTACAACTGGGACACCTACATCGGCGAGACCACGCTCGACGACTTCGAGGACGCGACCGGGATCGAGGTGAGCATGGACCTGTACAGCGACAACGACGAGTTGTTCGCGAAACTGCGGGAGGGGAACACCGGCTACGACGTGATCGTGCCGACCAACGACACGGCGCAGCGCATGCACGAGGCCGGGATGCTGCAGGACCTCGACCGCTCGCTGATCCCGAACTTCGACAACCTGTTCGAGCGCTTCAAGAGCCCCGGCTTCGATCCGGGACGGCGCTACACGATGCCGTACATGTGGGGGACCATGGGCATCGGCTACCGCAAGTCAGCCGTGCCGAAGCCTTCGAGCTGGGGCGTGGTGTTCGGTCCCGAGAACGCGCAGTACAAAGGCAAGATCGCGTGGATCAGCGAGTCGACCGCGATGATCGGGATGGCGATGCAGTACCTCGGGCACTCGTACAACTCGGCGGACCCGGCGCACATCCGGCAGGCCGAGGCTCTGCTGATCCGGCACAAGGGGAGCGTCAAGACGATCGCCGAGGACAACGGCCAGGACCTGCTCGCCTCCGGGGAGTGCGACCTGGTGGTCGAGTGGAGCGGCGACATCGCGCAGCTACAGAGCGAGGATGACGACGTCGAGTACGTCATCCCGCGGGAGGGCAGCTACATCTGGCAGGACGTGCTGTGCATTCCGGCTGGGGCGCCCCACCCGGAGAACGCGAACCGCTTCATCAACTTCCTGCTCGACGCCGAGGTTGGCAGGGACTTGGCGGAGTACATCGAATACGCGACGCCGAACGAGGCGGCGTACCAGCTCACCCGTGAGGCCTACCGCACCAACTCGGCGACGTTCCCGACCGAGGAGATGATGCGCTCGCTCGAGTTCCAGCTTTACCTGGGAGAGGAGCGCAACGACCTGGTCGAAAATGCCTGGACCCGAGTCCTCGCCTCCCAGGGTGGGCCGTCGCCGCCCCCTTCGGCGCCCGTCGCGACGCCCGCCGCCCCTTAGTTTTCGACTTTCAGCGTGCGCACGTAGGCGACGATGTCGGCGATGGCGTCGTCTCCCAGGTAACCCCAGGGGGCCATCATCGGGTTGCCGCCGTAGGTCGCCGCGCCGTTCTTGATGATCAGCGAAAGGTCCGCGTCCTCGCCCGGCGTGCCGTTGGCGTCCGCGTCGTACAGGAAATCCCCCGCGGAAAAATCGCGCGGGGGAGGGTTCAGAGCGGCGCCCGCCGGCCCGTCGCCCTTGCCGGTGGTTCCGTGGCAGGAGAAACAGAGCTGGTCGTACTGGATTTTGCCGGCCTCGGCATCGGCCGCCTGGGCCGAGGCGCTGAAGGCCGCCGTGGCAAGCAGCAAAAGCGCCGCCGACATCATGAACCGCGTAAACCGAATCACCTTGCTCCCTCCTGTTCCGTTCTGTTTGTTCCGTTCTGTTCCTGGGCGTGGACCTTGCGCCCTGGCCCTTGGCGCGGCAGCCATCCGCTGCACGCGCCGGGCCTGACGGTATCAATATGCATAGCAGGCCGCCACCACGCCCCGCCTGTCCGCGGGCGCTGCGGTCTGCCGCACCGAATTCATCCGAAATCGGCCGCCCGCATCGACCGCCCGCCGCCGCTAGAACTTCCCGATGCGCAGCAGCTCGATCACGGAGCGCACGCCGAAGCCGGTGGCGCCGGGCGCCTGCACCGGGCCCTGCTTGGCGGTGTTCGCCACGCTGGCGATGTCGAGATGCACCCAGGGCAGGCCGGTCTCCACGAAGTGGGCCAGGAAGGCTGCCGCGGTGATGGTTCCCGCATCGCGCCCACCGGTCTGCTTCAGGTCCGCCGCATCGCCCCGCATGTGCTGCAGGTGCTCTTCCCACAGAGGCAGCGGCCAGTAGCGCTCGTCGGTGTTTTCGCCTGCCTGCACCATGAAGCCGCGCAGGATGTCGTCGTTGGCGATGGCCGCCGCCGCCCAGGGCCCCAGCGCAATGGCGCAGGCGCCGGTCAGCGTGGCGAAGTCCACAATCGCAGCCGGCTTGTACTTCTGCTGCGCGTAGTGCAGGCAGTCGGCCAGCACCAGTCGCCCCTCGGCGTCCGTATTGCTGACCTCGATGGTCTTGCCGGAGGCGCTATGCAAAATGTCGTCCACGCGGTACGCCGTGTGGCTCGGCATGTTCTCCACCGCGCCCACAATGCCCACCACGTGCTGCGGCACGTTCAGCAGCGCCGCCGCGCGCAGTGCGCCGATCACCGTGGCGCCGCCCGACATGTCGTGCTTCATCTTCGTCATTGCTGCGGGCGGCTTGAGCGAAAGCCCGCCGGAATCGAAGCACACGCCCTTGCCGATCAGGCAAATCGTTTTCTTGCGCCGGGCGCCGCCTTGCTTGCCTCCGCCCGCGCCCGCGGGCCGACCGTGTTCCAGCACGATCAGCCGGGGAGGGTGGTTGCTGCCCTGCGCCACGGCCAGCATCGCGCCCATCCCCAGCTTTTTGAGTTCGGCGCCGTCCAGGATGCGGCATTTCAGGCCCGTCTCCTTCGCCACGCGCTCTGCCGCCTTGGCCAGTTGCACGGGGGGCAGCAGGTTCGGCGGCTCGTTGGAAAGCTGCCGCGCCAGGTTTTGCGACTCCGCCAGCACCACGCCCCGCTGCACCGCGCTCTTGAGCGCGCCCTGCGCGGAGCGGGCGCTGCCCTTTTCCGCCAGCAGGGTCACCCGGGTTACGCCCTTGTTTGCGCCGGCGCCCCCGCCCGCGCCCTTCTTGCCCGTGTCCGTGTTGCTGCGATAGGTGTCGAAGCGGTAGTTGCCGAGCACGGCGCCTTCGGCCAGGGCCTGCGCGCACGCCGCGCTGTGTGCGCGCTTGCCGGGCGGCAGCAGCACCGCGACCTCCGGGGCGCGGCGCTTTCGGGCGGCGTTCACAGCCCGGCCCGCCGCGTGCCGCAAACGCCTGGCGTTGCCGAGGCCCTTCTCGCCCAGCCCCAGCAGCAGCACGCGCTTCAAGCCTTCCCCCGCGTGCAGCAGGTGCGTCTCGCCCTCGCGCCCCGCAAAATCTCCGAGCGCGGTAACGCGCGAAATGGCGCCCCCCGTCTGCTTGTCGAGCAGGGCCAGGTGCGCGGGCAGCTTTCCGGCCTTGCCGCGCCCCTTGCCGAACGCCTCCACCGGCACGGCGAGCAGGTCCGCCTTGAAGCCGGCCTCCATGCCGCTTTCGATTCTGACTTTCATCGAGCCTCCCTCGCTTGGCGCCGCTATGGATAGCGCATCCACCCCGGCCTTTTCCAATCCGGAAATGCGTGCGTGTCGGCCTGAATTGTGGATGCTGCGGGCCGCTGCGGGCGTACGAAACGGCCCTTTGCGCCCGGCCCCGGGCGGCGCCGCTGAAGGCATGCCCGCGCCCGGAATTCTGGTAAAGTATCCGGGCAGGGCCTGACTTGTCCGGTCGTCCCCCAGGCCGCTGCGGCCCCGGCGGCGCTCGGCAGGCCCCGCTCGCTGATAAAGCGCCCGCCTCTGCCTGAAGGAATGACCCCATGCCCAACAAAAAACTGCCGACCGGCATCCAGAGCTTCCGCGAAATTCGCGAAGAGGGGATGTACTACGTGGACAAGACCGCCCTTGCCAAGCGGCTGATCGACGGGGACAAGCACAACTTCCTCTCCCGCCCGCGGCGCTTCGGGAAGAGTCTGTTCGTCAATACCCTGAAGGCGCTGTTCGAGGGCAAGGAGGAATTGTTCCGGGGGCTTTACATCCACGACAAGTGGGACTGGGGTGTGGAGCACCCGGTGCTGCGGCTGGATTTCAGCGGCGCCACCTTCAAGGATGCGGCCCGGCTGGAACGGAATGTCGCGAATCAGCTCCGAGATCTGGAACGAAGTTGGAAGATGGAATCCGACATCCCCGACGCGCAGGACCGTTTCGGCACCCTGATCAAAAGGCTCGCCGAAGATACCGGGCAGCACGTCGTGGTGCTGATCGACGAATACGACAAGCCGATTCTCGATGCGCTCGACAGGCCAGAGCTGGAAGGTGTTGCGCGGGAAAACCTCGACTACCTGCGCGGACTCTATGGGAACCTCAAGCGCTGCGAAGATGACATCCGCTTCAGCTTCCTGACCGGAGTGAGCAAGTTCGCCCGGGCTGGCGACTTACCAACGGTCGTGGGCGGTCGACGCCGGCAGGCGGCGACCGGCACTATCGGCACCGCCGACACTCCAAAGTGCCGCCCAAAGCAAGCGTCCCCTTACGTTGATAAATCAAGTCACATATTCTCGGGGATGAATAACCTGCGCGACATTACACTGAAGCCGGAGTTTTCCTCGATCTGCGGCTACACGGAGGCCGACCTCGATGCCGTGTTCGCAAAGGAACTTGAAGCGTTCGACCGGGAGCAGATCAAGAAGTGGTA
>CAZJXU010000241.1:0-14968 GCA_964550095.1 uncultured Spirochaetales bacterium
GAGTACTCCTCCTGGTACTTCTCGATCATCGCCTCGCCTTCCGCGGTGCCGCGCATTTCCTCGAGCTGCGCCCTGGCCCGCTCGGCCGCGAGCCGGGCCTGGTCCTGGTCGATTTCGTGGGCAAAGCGGCAGCCCGACACCATCACGGTGACCGCATCGCCGTGCACTTCGGCAAAGCCCCGCGAGAGCGCCGCGTAGAGCGTCTCCTCGCCCGTGTCGATCTGCATTTCCCCCGCCTGGAGCGCGCTCATGAACACCTCGTGGCCCTCGAGCACACCGAATGCGCCGAGCGCGCCGGGCAGCACCACCGACTCGACCGGGCCGTCGTAGGCCTGGCCTTCGGGGGTAACGACAGTCAGATCAATTGCCACCGGAGGCGCCCTGCTTCATCTGCTCGGCGTTCCTGCGCACGTCTTCGATGGCGCCGGCCATGAAGAAGGCCTGCTCGGGCAGGTCGTCATGGCGCCCCTCCAGGATTTCCTTGAAGGAGCGCACGGTGTCTTCCAGGCGCACGTAAACGCCGGAGCGACCGGTGAACTGCTCTGCTACGTGGAAGGGCTGCGAGAAGAAGCGCTCGACCTTGCGCGCGCGCGACACCGTCAGGCGGTCCTCTTCGCTGAGCTCGTCCATGCCGAGAATGGCGATGATGTCCTGCAGGTCCTTGTAGCGCTGCAAGGTGCGCTGCACATCGCGCGCCACCTGGTAGTGCTCCTCGCCCAGCACCTGCGGGTCGAGAATGCGACTGGTGGAATCGAGCGGGTCCACCGCCGGGTAGATGCCGAGCTCGGAGATGCGCCGGGACAGCACGGTGGTGGCGTCGAGATGCGTGAAGGCGGTGGCGGGCGCCGGGTCGGTCAGGTCGTCGGCCGGCACGTAAATGGCCTGCACCGAAGTGATGGAGCCCTTGTTGGTGGAAGTGATGCGCTCTTGCAGCTCGCCCATTTCGGTGGCGAGGGTGTGCTGGTAGCCCACCGCCGAAGGAATGCGCCCGAGCAGCGCCGAGACCTCGGAGCCCGCCTGGGTGAAGCGGAAGATGTTGTCGATGAAGAGCAGCACGTCCTTGCCCTCTTCGTCCCGGAAATACTCGGCGCAGGTGAGCGCCGAGAGCGCCACGCGTGCGCGCGCGCCGGGCGGCTCGTTCATCTGTCCGTAAATCAGCGCGGCCTTTTCCAGCACCGTGGTGCCATCGCTGAGTTTCGACTCTTCCATCTCCTTCCAGAGGTCGTTGCCCTCCCGGGTGCGCTCGCCGACGCCGCCGAACACCGAGTAGCCCGCGTGTTCCTTGGCGATGTTCTGGATCAGCTCCATGATCACCACGGTCTTGCCGACTCCGGCGCCGCCGAACAGGCCGATCTTTCCGCCCTTCTGGTAGGGGCAGATCAGGTCGATCACCTTGATGCCCGTCTCCAGCGCTTCCACGTTCATGGACTGGTCGATGAAGGCGGGCGGCTCACGGTGAATGGGCCAGTGAATGTCGGCGCCCACTTCGCCCCGCTCGTCCACCGGGTCGCCGATGACATTGAGAATGCGGCCTAAAGTCTTCGGCCCCACCGGAACGCGAATCACGTCGCCGGTGTTGCGCACTTCCTGGCTTCGCACCAGGCCTTCGCTGGTGTCCATGGCGATGGTGCGCACCGTGTTTTCCCCCAGGTGCTGGGCGACCTCGAGCACGAGGTTTTCCGGGCGGTCGTCGATGCCCGGGTTGGTGGTGCGCAGCGCGGCATACACCTCGGGCAGTTCGCCGGGCGGGAACTCCACGTCGACGACGGGGCCCATGACCTGCGTGATCTTTCCTGTCTGTGATTGTGACTGTGTCTGTGACATCGCGTGCTTCCTTGTTGGTGAATCGGTGAATCGGTGAGTGGATGAGTGGGGCGCACAGGGGCGCCGCCGGCGTGCGCGCGGCGCAAAGCCTCCGCCCTTTCAGGTTGCCGGCGCAGGCGCCGTGAGAAAACTCACAGCGCCTCCGCGCCCGAGACGATCTCCACCAGCTCCTTGGTAATCGCCGCCTGGCGGGCGCGGTTGTATTGCAGTGTCAGGGCGCGTATCAGCTCCTCGGTGTTGCGGGTGGCGTTCTCCATGGCGGTCATGCGCGCCGCGTGTTCACCGGCCTGGTTTTCGAGCAGGGCGCGGTAGATCGCGTACTCCAGCGCCTGGGGAACCAGCACATCCAGCAGGCGCTCTGCATCCGGCTCGATCTCGTAGGGCATGTCCGCGCCCTCGGCGGCCGACGCTTCCGCGATATGTTCGGCGGCTGAAAGCGGCAGCAGGGGGTCGATGTTCGGCGTCTGGGTGAGCGCGGAAACGAACTCGTTGTACACGATGAGGGCGTGGTCGATCTCCATCGCCTCGAAGCGCTTGGCCAGGTGTTCGGCGATTTCGGCGGCGTGGGGATACATGGCGCCCGCGAGGCCCGTCCAGACCCGCGTCACCGGGCGGCGCCGCGCGAAGTACTCGCCGGCCTTGCGACCGACGGCGCTCACCTGCACTTCCGCAAAGCGCGCGCCCTGCTCTTTGATCGCGCGCTCCGCCGCCTTGACGGCGCTCATGTTGAAGGCGCCGCACAGGCCCCGGTCGGAACTCACCACCACCACTTCCAGCACGCGCTCCTGCTCGTGCCTTTCGAGCAGGGGATGCGGCACGTCGCCCTGGCGGCGCCCGATTTCACCCAGCGTGGCGTACATCTTGCGGGCGTAGGGGCGCGCGGCGAGGATGGCGTCCTGCGCGCGACGCAGCTTGGCGGCCGAGACCATCCGCATGGCGGAGGTAATCTGCTGCGTGTTCTCGACGGAGCCGATGCGCCGCTTGATGTCCTTCAGGCCCGCCAAGGCTCAGCCCGCCTCCTGCCGCGCCGTCGAACTCGGCTGGAACACGCCGGCGAAGGCGTCGAGCACGGCCTTCACGGCCTGGTTGTCTTCGTCGCCGAGTTTGTCGCCCGCGCGCAGGCGCTCCAGCACCTCCGCGTGATTGGCCCGCGCGAAGGAGAGCAGCTCCTGCTCGTAGCGCGCCAGGTCTTCCACTTCGAGATCCCGCACCCAGCTGCGCATCCCCTGCGGCGGCGTGCAGGCGAAGATCACCAAAATCTGTTCCTCCACCGGCATCGGCGCGTACTGCCCCTGCTTCAGCATCTCGGTCTGGCGCACCCCGGCGGCGAGCTGTTCCTGCGTCGCTTCGTCCAGGTCGCTGCCGAACTGGGCGAAGGCCTCCTGCTCGCGGTACTGCGCCAGGTTCAGCTTGAGCTGCCCCGCCACCGACTTCATGGCCCGGGTCTGCGCATCGCCGCCCACGCGCGAAACCGAAATGCCCACGTTAATGGCGGGGCGAATGCCGGCGTTGAAGAGATCCGACTCGAGGAAAATCTGCCCGTCGGTAATGGAGATCACGTTGGTCGGAATGTACGCCGAGACGTCGTTCGCCTGGGTTTCGATAATCGGCAGCGCGGTCAGCGAGCCGCCGCCGAGCGAGTCGTCCAGCTTGGCCGCGCGCTCCAGCAAGCGCGAGTGCACGTAGAACACGTCGCCCGGGTAGGCCTCGCGGCCCGGCGGCCTTCTCAGCAAGAGCGAGAGCTGGCGGTAGGCCACGGCCTGCTTGGAGAGATCGTCATACACGATCAGCGCGTGCTTGCCGTTGTCGCGCAGCCACTCGCCGATGGTGCAGCCGGTATAGGGCGATATGTACTGCAAGGGCGCCGGGGTGTTGGCTGTCGCCGCCACCACCGTGGTGTATTCCATGGCGCCGTGCTGGGTGAGTTTGTCCACCACCTGCGCAACGGTGGACTGCTTTTGCCCGGTGGCCACGTAAATGCAGTACACGTCCGTGTTCTTCTGGTTGATGATGGTATCGATGGCGATCGCCGTTTTGCCGGTCTGGCGGTCGCCGATGATCAGCTCGCGCTGCCCGCGGCCGATCGGAACCATGGCGTCAACCGCCTTGATGCCCGTCATCAGGGGTTCGGAGACGTGCTTGCGCGTGACGATGCCGGGCGCCTTGAGTTCCACGCGCCGAAACTCCGTCGTTTCGAGGGGGCCCTTGCCATCGATGGGCTGGCCGAGCGCATCGACCACGCGGCCCTGCAGCGCCTCGCCCACCGGCACTTCGACGATGCGGCCGGTGCGCCGCGCCAGGTCGCCCTCCTTGATGTGAAAGGCCTCGCCCATCACGGCGATGCCCACGTTGTCGCTCTCCAGGTTCAGCACCATGCCGTTCACGCCGCCGGGGAATTCGATCAGCTCGCCTGCCATGGCGCTGTGCAGGCCGTACACGCGCGCGATGCCGTCGCCGATGGAAAGCACCGTGCCGGTCTCGGCGACATCGATTTCCCGACCGTACTCCCGTATCTCCCGCTTCAGGATGTCGGTGATTTCTGCGGGTCTGATCTCTGCGGACATGTTCTGGAACCTCCCGGTATGCGCCAGGGAACGCGCTGGGTACTTGTGGTGATCAGCGGACGAGGTCGGCGCGCAGGGTTTCGAGTCGGCTGCGCAGGCTGCCGTCGAAAACCGTGTCGCCCACCCGGGCGACGAGACCGCCGAGCAGCGAGGGATCGATCGTAAGTTCGAGCACGGCGCGCCGCCCGGTGCGCGCGGCGAATGCCCGCGCCAGGCGTTCTTGCTGCGCCTCGCCAAGCGGCGCGGCGGCGCGCACCTGCACGCTCGTAACGCCCGCGGACTCCGCCTGCAGGCGCTGAAATTCGTTCTCCATCTCGGTGATGTCAACCAGGCGGCGCCGGTCGATCAAAAAGGAAACGAAGTTGCGCATCGCCCAGTGCAGGCCAAGGCGCTCGGCCACCGCGTTCAGCACCGCGCGTCGCTCGGCCGCCGGGTACAGCGGCTGCAGCAGCACGGCGCCGAGTTCCTCGTTTTCTTCGAGCAAGGCGTTCAGGGCGCGTAGCTGACGCTGCAGCGCTTCCGTGATCCCTTCTTCGTTTCCGAGTTCGAAAAGGGCGCGGGCGTATCGTGCGGGGGCGGCGGACATCAGGCGTGCGCCCCGGGCTCGGCGCCGGCGGGCGCGCCGCTCTCGCCCGCTTCGATGTGCGAGATGAACTCGTCCACCAGGCGCTCGTGATCCCCCTGCTGCACCTGTTCGCCGAGCAGCTCCGCCGCGCGCAAAAGCGCCGCGTTCGCGGTTTCGCGGCGCAGCCTGCCGCGCGCCTGGAAGCGTTCGCGTTCGGCCACGGCTGCGGCGCCCGAGCGAATGCGCTCCGCCGTGACGCCCGCGGCCGCTACCACGCGTTCGCCCTCCTGCTCGGCTGCAGCGCGCGTGCTGCTTTGAATATTCGAAACTTCCTGGTCCAGGCCGTTCACACGTCGCTGCCATTCGTCACGGCGCCGCTCGGCTTCGCTGCGCAGCCCGGCGGAATCGGCGAGTTCCTTCTGAATGTTTTCCCTGCGCGCCGCCAGTTGCGCGAGCACCGGGCGACGCGCGAGAAACACCAGAACCGAGACCAGCAGCAGCAGGTTGCCGAGCTCATACCAGAAGGCGCCCGACGTTTCACCGCCGGCGGCGGCATGCGCCGCGCCCGCGGCGAGTACGGCGCCGAGCGAAACAGAAACAGGCGACAGGAAGCGCAGCGCCGACTTCACGAAAGCGGCCTCCCGAGTACCTGGGCGGCGATATCGCGCGCCAGGTGTTCGCTTTCGCCCTGGAGTTCCGCCCCGGCGCGCTGCACCGAGTCCGCGAGCTGCGCACGCGAGCGGGTGATTTCCTGTTCGGTGTCGCCCCGCGCCGCCTCGAGCAGTGCGCCCTGTTCGGCGCGGGCCGCGCCCAGCACCTCTTCGCGCAGGGCGTCCGCCTGGTCCCGCGCGGCGCCGACCGCGTCTTCGTAGCGTTCCTTGAGAAGATCGCCCCGGCTGGTGAGGTCCTGCGCCTTCTCGCGCTCGCCCGCGATCATCCGGTCTCGGGCGTCCAGCATGTCGAGCAGGGGGGCAAACAAAAGCCGGTTGGCGGGCCGGATCAAGATCAGGAAGAAGGCGATCAGGCCCAGGAGAATCAACAGGTCTTCACGGGACGCCGGAAAAATTTCGAGGCCGCCGCTTGCGGCATTTGCCGGCGCGGCCATCCACACCAGCAGGGACGCGGCGCCGGGCCGGAACATTTCAGGTACGCACATCGGGGCTTCCTCGATTCTCGATTTTTTGTCGCGGGGTGTTGTGGCTCGGTGGGACGCGGCGAAGCGCCGGTCTCCGAAAGCGCCGGGAGAGGGGGAACCGGGCGGTGCGCCGGGAGGCGGTCGATGCGCACGCACGCCGGTGGACTTTCCGGGGCGCCCGCAGGCTGGCCGCCCCGGGGGCCTTTGCTTCGGGCGGCAGTTTCGCAAAACAATGCCGGGATTCAAGCGGGGGCGACGGGTTTTTTCCGAAGCAAAGTGCGAAGCGGCGCCGGCGCCGGTCCGGGCAGGCAGCGCCGGGGGCCAGGTGCGCAGCGGGCCCCGGCGTCGCGTGCTCTCGGGAAGGCGGCGCTTCGGGCGGACACGGGCCGTGTCTGATCGGGGACGGCGGCGGTCGGTTGGGGCGCGGTGGGCCCCCTGCTTGCCCCGGGGGCGGCGCAGAGCCTCCTGCTCCCGGCGGACCGGCGGCGCGTCAGCGGCGGACCGGCCCATGCTCCAGACATCCGTATCCCTTTCCGTACTCCATATCGCTTGCCCCGGCCCCGCAGCCGGGGCCCCTGCCCCCGTACTCCCTTGCCAAGGAGACTGAGGCCCCGGGCGACTCCGACCGCCTGTTCCGCGTCGGCGCGCCGGGTGCTCATGGCCCGCCTTTCCCGTGGGGGCAAATCCACCCCCAAAAGCACTACCCTGCCGCCCATGCAATGCCTCGCCTGCGGCGAATCCAGCCAGACCCCGGGGGCGGACTGCAGCCGCTGCGGCCGGGTGGTCCAGGGGAAGTGTCCCGAATGCGGCTTCGCCAACATGCAGCGCGTCAACTTCTGCGGCGGCTGCGGTCGCAGGCTGGACGCGGCGGAGGCGAAACTCCCGAATCCCCGCGGGAAGACGCCGGAAGAGCGCGTGCGCGAAGCGCGGCCGGAGTTTGAGAATGAGAAAAAGTTCGTCACGGTGCTCTTTGCCGACATCCGCGGTTCGCTGAAAGTCATCCATGGACTAAAAGACAATCAGGAACCGGAGGTCATTCGGGAAAGCGAGCCCGAGCGGGCGCAGCAGTTCCTGGATGGTGTACTGCGCCTCATGATTGACGCCGTTCACGAGTATGACGGGACGGTGATCCAGGTGCTGGGCGACGGCATCGTGGCGCTTTTCGGAGCGCCGACCGCCCACGAAGACCACGCGGTGCGCGCCTGCCTTGCCGCGCTGGCCATGAAGAAAAAGGTGGAGAGACACAACACCGCGCCGTCCATGCAGGAAAAGAGGGAAGGTCCCGGCGGGGGCATTCGCGTCGGCCTCAACTCGGGACACGTGGCGCTCCGCGTGATCGGCAACGACCTGAACGTGGACTACCGCGCAGTGGGTGAAACCACGCACGTTGCGGCGCGCATGGAGCAGACCGCCTCGCCGGGGGAAATACGGATGAGCGCGGCGACGAATCGCCTGGCGCAAGGTTTCATTTCATCGAACGAAAGTGGGTGGGTGCACGTGAAGGGGTTGCAAGAACCGGTCGAGGTGTTTTCCGTCGACTCCGCACTCACCCACAACCGCTTCGAGGCCAAGCTCGACCAGAGGCTGAGCCCCCTGTTCGCACGCGAAGACAAGCTGGCGATTCTGAATGAAGCGTTCTCGGCGGTGGAGCGCGGGGAGCGACGCGTGGTTCTGGTTTCGGGCGAAGCGGGCATCGGAAAGTCGCGCCTGGTTCACGAGTTTCTGGGGGGCCTTCGTTCCCGGAAGAATCCCGTGCTGCAGACCGTCGCGGCGCCTTACGGGCAGCGCCCGGTGTTTTTTACGATGACGGATATCCTGCGGCGCGGCCTGGGTATCGACGCGGGCGACCGGGATGAGGTGGTGCAAGGAAAACTCGATGCGTGGCTCGGGGCGCAGGGCCCGGCAGCGGCGGCGCACGAGGCGGCCTTTCGCTATCTGCTTTCCCTTCCCGCTTCCGGTCGGCGTGAGGAACACCAGGGCAAGACCCTGCGACGGGAAATCTTTGACGCCGTCGATTTTCTGGTTGGGAAGGCCGGAGTCCGGATCATGGTGCTGGAAGATGTGCACTGGTCCGACAACGAGTCGCTGGCCTACTTAAGTCACCTTAATAATAAGCCGCCCGCAGGCTGCCTGGTCATTGTCACGTGTCGCAACGAACTGGAGCTGCCCCGGTTGGAAGATACGACCCAGGTGTCCCTGTGCCTGGAGGAGTTGTCGAAGCAGGACACCCTGGCGCTGGTGAAACACCTGGTGGAAGACAAGCCGGGCAATGATGAATTGTACGAGGAAATCGCCGAGCGAAGCGGCGGCAACCCCCTCTATGTCGAGGAAAGCGTGAGCATGCTGGGGGAAGCGCGACTCCCGGAAAGTGATGACTTTCCGGTCGCCCCGAACATCAAGGGATTGATTGCATCCCGGGTGGACCGGCTCGCACCGGACGCACGCACCGTGCTGCGCTCTGCGGCTGTGATCGGCGACAGGATGGATGAGGCGTTGCTGCGAGCCGCGCTGGATATGGACGACGAGCGCTTCAACGAAGCCTGCCGCCTGGCAGTGGAAAGCGACACACTGGTGAAGGAAGGGGAAGGCCGCCTGCGCTTTCGCCACTTGTTGCTCCGGGACACCGTGTACCAGAACATGCTGCCGAGTCTGAGGCGGGCGCTGCACGGCAATGTGGTGGACGCCATCGAGGATCTTTATAAAAAAGACCTGGGTGAATACATCGAATCGCTCGCCAGACATTATTACATGGCGGAACGCTGGCTGAAGGCGGCGAACCACTACCTGCAAGCCTGCCGCCGGGCTCTGCACAGGCAAGCGTACCGGGAAGCCATCCTGTGTTTTGAACGCGGCATCAAGGCGCACTCTCACCTGCCCGCGGGCACAGAGAGTGTGGCGCTCGGCGTGGAACTGCGGCTCGCCGCGCCCGCCGCCATGGTGCCGGCCGGCGCCGTGCAACGCATGCTGCGCATACTGAAAGAAGCCTCGGTGTTGGCCGAAAAACTGGCCGATGAACGACATCTCCGAAACATCTACAACCAGCTTTCCACGGTGTACTGGATGACGAGCAGGCACGAGGAAGCCCTCAGCGCCGGGGAACGCGCGCGCGAATTGGCCGAAAGAACGCATAACGAGCCCGGTCGCATCGCCGCGCGTTACAACATCGGCATGGCGCACCACGCCAGGGGGGATTTCCCGAAGGCGCTCCACCTGCACCAAGGCGTCATCGACCAACTGGACGAGGCCAGGGAGATGAGGCTGTTCGGCTGGTCGGTTTCTCCGGGCGTGATTGCGCGCCTGGTCTCGGCTTCGAGTCTTGTCTTCCTCGGAGATTTTGAAAGCGCGAAGTCCCTGTTCAAAGAGGGCATTGACAGGGCCGACAAGAGCGGACACCACTACTCGCGCTCCATCATCCTGGAGGAGTACGGCTTCGGGTTGATTTTGCAGGGGCGGCCCCGGGAGGCCGTGGAGGTGCTCGAGCGGGCGCTGGACATCGCCGAAGAGAACGATATTCAGACCATGAAGCCCGCCTGCATCGGCAGCCTGGGGCACGCGCTCGCGCTTTGCGGACGCAGCGAGGAAGCGCTCGAGCTGATGACGGACCCCTATCACAAGGAGAAGGTGTATCGCCTGGGCGGAAACTACGCGCACAACTACCTGCTGTTCGGGCTGGCCACCGCGCACCTGCACGCGGGGGATGCCGGGCGCGCCAGAACTTATGCGCACCAGGCGGAGGAAATGACGCGCTGCCACGGCGAGCGCGCCTTCCATGCCTTTTCACTCGAGCTGCTGGCGCGCACTTGCATGCAGGACGATCCGGGGCTTGCGATCCACTACCTGGAGCAGGCCCTGAAAATCTCCGAGCAGCTCAAATTGTCGTCGCTGCGCGCACTTTGCCTGGGGGACCTGGCAAGAGCCAAGGGCCTGCTGCGCGGCAAAAAGGCGCGCGCCCGGGAATTGCTGCGTGCGCTTTTCCAGGGAGAAATAGCGAGAGCCAAGGGCCTGCTGCGCAACAAAAAGGCACCCACCCGGGAACTGCGAAGCGACGCGGCCCGGGCCTGGCGCGAACTCGGCGCCGAGCAGGCGGCCGCGCGCGCCGAGCGCGGCGCGTGCGCGCTGACCGCGGACTGACCAGGCCGCCAGTGGTTCCGCAACCTGCAATTCCGGCGGGCCCTGCAGCGAAGAGCGGACAGGCCCGGGCGCGCACCTTCCGTCGCTGCGCGCTGAAGAGCGACGGTGGGTGAATGGGTTGAACCTGCCTGCCGGACGGGCCGAACGCTCAGCCCGCTTTGCCGCCGCGCTGAAAAATTTTCCTGATGCGGTCGAAGTCGTCGTGGTCGGAGAAATGAACTTCAATGCGGCCGCTGCGCCCGTCTTTGCTGACGATGTTGACCCGGGTCTGGAGCAGTGTTTCCAGGTCGCGCACCAGTTCCTCCCGGTTGGGGTCGCGGGGCGCTTTGCGACGTCGGCTTTTTGTCCCGGTTTCGGGCGAGTCCGATTGCAGGTCATGAACGGCGCGCTCGGCGGCGCGCACCGACAGGCCTTCGCTCTTGATGCGCTGCGCGAGCGCCCGGCGCTGCGCCGGGTCGGCCAGCGAGAGCAGCACCTTGGCGTGTCCCGTGCTGAGCTTTTCGTCCTCGACATCCTGGCGCAAGGCGTCCGACAGCTCGAGCAGGCGCAGGTGGTTGGCGACGGTGGAACGCTCGAGGCCGACGCGCGCTCCCACCTGTTCCTGGGTCAGGCCCGCATCGCAAAGCGCGCGAAAGGCCTCGGCCAGCTCCATGACGTTCAGGTCGCGGCGCTGCACGTTCTCCACCAGCGCCACCTCGAGCAGATCGTTCTCGGCCACGTCCTGGACTGCCGCGGGCAAGGTGGCGCGCCCGGTTCGCTGCGCGGCGCGCCAGCGACGCTCTCCTACCACCAGCTCGTAGGGAACGCCCGCATCGGCCGGCGCACGGCGAACCACCACCGGCTGCAGGACTCCGTGCCGCTGAATTGACGCAGCGAGCTTTTCGATTTCCGCGTCATGGAAAATGCGACGCGGCTGGTCGGGATTCGGCGCGATGTCGGACACCGGGATTTCCACAAGGCCGCCGGTCGCCGCGGCCTGGGCCTTGGCGCCCGGGGAAGAGCCGGGCAGCAGCGCGTCGAGTCCGCGGCCAAGGGCGCGGTGTTTTTTCGGCATCAGGCTTCTCCCCGGGGCGACGCCTGTGTGCCGGGCGGCGCCGGTTGCTGCTGGTGGAATGGCGGCGCAGGGGGCGGTCCTGCCGGCCTTTCGTGTTTGCGCAGCAGCTCCTCGGCCAGGGCCATGTAGGCCTGGGAGCCCCGCGCCTTGATGTCGTAGAGCAGGATCGGCTTGCCGTGGCTCGGGGCCTCGCCGAGGGTCACGTTGCGCGGGATCGCGCTGCGGAAGACCCCGTCCCCGCCCACGCCGAAGCGGGAGCGAACATCCTCCTCCACCAGCCTGGTCAGGTGCGCGCGGCGGTCCACCATGGTCAGCACAATGCCCTCGATGCCGAGCGCGGGGTTCCAGTTGGCGCTGACGAGTTCCCGGGTGCCGAGCAGGCGCGTCAAGCCCTCGAGCGCGTAGTACTCGCACTGGAGCGGGATCAGCACGGAGTCCGCCGCCACCAGGGCGTTGAGGGTGAGCATGCCCAGCGATGGCGGGCAATCCACCAGGATGAAGTCGTAATGCGGCAAGGCCTCCGCCAGGGCGTCCTTGAGGTAGAACTCGCGCCGGGTGGCTGAAACCAGCTCGATTTCGGCGCCGGCCAGGTCCGGGCCCGAGGGGACGAGGTGCAAAAAGTCCAGCTCTGTGGCGCAGATGGCCTGCTTCAGGGGCACGGCCCCGGAAAAGACATCGTAGATTTGATGCTCGGGGTCGCGAATCCCGAAGGCGCTGGTGGAGTTGGCCTGGGGGTCGATGTCAACCAGCAGAATGGAACGCTCGGAAACCGCCAGGGAGGCAGCCAGGTTGACCGCGGTGGTCGTTTTGCCAACGCCACCCTTCTGATTCGCCACGGCAATCACCCGCGCGGGTCCGGGCGCCGCGTGGCGCCTGGCCGGATTTTCTGAATGCGCGCCCGAGTTCATGGATGCTCCATTGCGTGCCTGCGACTGCGATTTTATACCACCGGGGGTGCCGATGTTCCACGTGGAACACCGGGCCGACCCGCTCCGGCCGGCTCACAGGTCCAATCGGATGACGGCCCGGCGCCGGCCCGCGGACGCCTCGCCCCTGTTGTTTGCGATTGTGTTCGCTTTGTTTTTTCCAGTAAAATCAATGAGATATGGAATTCTGACGGCGCCTTCCGGAAGCCGGCCCGGGGTTTCTCCCTCGACCCCGAGCAGGCGGCCTCCGGGGCGAACCAGGCCTCGCCCCAGTGAAAGCCACTCTGATGCCGGCCAGACCGCCCGGGAAACCGCCACGTCGTAGCCGCCGGGCGGCAGGGTGTGTTCGTCCAGGCGCTCCCGGAAAACCCCGAGTTCGTTCGGCATCAGCTCGCGCGCAGCGTGCCGGAGAAAGCTGTACTTCTTGGCGTTGGGCTCGAGCAGCGTCCAGCGAGATGCCGGGCGCAAACATGCCAGCAGCACGCCGGGCAGTCCGGCCCCGGACCCCACATCCACGCCCTGAAAGGGGCCCGGGGGCAGCTCCGCCGCCAGGGGAAGGGCGTCCAGGAAGTGCTCTTCGACCAGCGCCTGTGCGGTGCGGGCGCCTGTCAGGTTGATGCGGCTGCCCCAGGCGAGCAGCAGGTTGTAGTAGCGTGCCAGGAGGTGAAGCGTCTCGGGCGCCAGTTCCAGCCCGTAGAGGCGTGCCGGGGGCACCAGCACGGTCCGCAGCCGGTTCGCCTCAAGGGAACCCAGGCCGGGCGCGGTGTCGGTTTTGCGACCGCTCACATCAGCTCTCTGTCCCGTTCCGCGCATTTTGGGGCCCCTGTGCAGCTACCCTGCCGGCAAAGGTGGGGCGAGGGGGCGTCGAGTGTTCCACGTGGAACACTCGCGGCGGCGGCCCCGGGCCCGGCCCCCGACCGGAGCGCCCGCGCCGGGACATCCGATACAGAAGCGCTTCCTCAGGATTCCGTCTGCTGCGCCCGCTGCGAGGCTTCCAGCGCTTCCTCGAACTCCGGAGCGCCCTCGGGAACCACCAGCACCTGGCGATACGCGCCCTCGCCGATGCCCATCGTGGCCACGTTCTCCATGTCGCGCAGGGCGGTGTGAATCTCCCGGCGGTCCTTTCCGTTCATCGGCTCCAGGGTCACGGTGCGACCGGTCTCGATGGCGCGCTTGGCGGCGCGGTCCGCGAGCCGGGCCAGAAAGGCCTCGCGCTTCTCGCGGTTCCCCTCCACATCGACCACGATGCGCTGCGGCTGGTCGGAGAGGATGCCCGCCACCTGGTTGGCCAGTATCTGCAGGGCCTCGGGGGCGCGCGTGCCGCCCGTGGTCAGGCTCCGGGCGGCCGCGCCGGCAACCTTGTACACCTGGAACTTGCCCTGCTCCTGGACGCTGATCTGAAAGGGGCCGAGTTCCATTCTCTCGATGACGCCGAGCAGGTACGCGCCCACTTCGCCGATTTCCCCCTCTGCCGTGCCGGTGCTGGGCCCCGCTGGTTCCTCGGGAAGCTCGGAAACAGCCGGCGCCGCTTGCCGGGCCGGCCCGCGCGCACGGTGGTCTGCCCCGTCGCTCCGCTCGTCCCGCTCGCCTTCATCGCTTGCTGGCCCGCCGCGTGGGCCGCCGGGCCGACTTCTGCGCTGTCCGGGCCGGGGCGAGCGTCCGCCCTCCCGGCGCTGCGGGGCGCGGCCGATTGCGTCGGTGCGCTGCGCCACAACGACCACGCGCGCGCCGATGCCGTGGACTCTTTGCACCTCTCGAATTGTGAGTTCCTCTTCCGCGCAGCCAAAGTGGCTGGTCGCGGCGGCGCGCGCCGAACTCAAATCGTCTCCGTAGAACTCGCGCGGCTCCAGCTTCGGGTCGTACATTCAGACGCTCCTTTGCAGCATCGCTGTGGTGGTTGGTGTTGTCTCAGTCTTCTCAGTCGTCGCGGCGGTTGGTCAGCCACTGCTGACCGATGCCGAGCAGGGTGCTCGTGAACCAGTAGAGCACCAGACCGGATGCAAACTGGTAGAACAGAAAGGTGAACATCACCGGCATCATCCACAGCATCATCCTGGCCTGGGCCGGGTCCATCGTGGTGGGCGTGAACTTCTGCTGCAAAAACATACTCAAACCCATCAGTATCGGCAGGGCCCGCACCGGCAGCTCGATGACGGGTATGGTGAACAGGGACTCGGGTTTGGAGAGGTCGTCCATCCAGCCGAAGAAGGGCTGCTGGCGCAGCGAGATGGAACTCTGCAGCGCGTAGTAGAAACCGATGAAGACCGGCAACTGCAGGAGCATGGGCAAACAGCCGCTGAACATGGAGAAGGGACTGAGCCCGTGCTTCTTGTAGATGGCCATCATCTCCACCGACTGCTTCTCGCGGTCGCCCTGGTACTTCTCCTGGACCTCCTTGATTTCGGGCTGCAGCTTCGACATCCGCTTCATGGACTTCATCTGTTTGGTCATGAGCGGCGCCATGGAAATGCGCACCAGCACCGTGATCAGCAAAATGGCCACCCCGTAGTTGGGCACGGCCTGGTAGGCCGCCTCCAGCATGCGCTCGAAGAGGCGGGTGAGCCAGGGCACCCAGCCCCGGAAAATGGCCTCGGAGAGGTTGGAGCCTTCCGCGTCCAGCACCTCGGGCAGCTTGGGCCCCAGGTAGATGCGGTACTCGCGGTCGAGGCGCACGCCGGGGGGAACATCGGCCTCGCTGAACTTGACCTGGAGCAGGGCCTCGCTTCCCACCCGGACCGGCTGGAAGCTGGCCTGCGCATCGCGCGGGTT
>CAZJXU010000242.1:0-3604 GCA_964550095.1 uncultured Spirochaetales bacterium
AATGCGCGAGCTGGCCACGGTGGTTCGAAACGTGCCGGGCATCCACGCCGGCAAGACCGACCTGGCCCGGCGCGGCCCCGACCAGAAGCGCTGGAAGGCCCTGTGCCGCCGCCTCGGCTGGAAAGGGATACAGGAGCGGGCGCTGTGAGAGGCCCGGCAGGCGCCTTCGAATTTTCCCCACGGGCCCCCGGGGCGTGTTAGGATAGGGGCGGCGCGGACGGCCGGCCCGGTTTTGCCGGCGGCGGCCTTCCGGCGCTTCAAAGGGGAAGAGATCCGGGCCGCCGAGGCGCGGATTCACAAAGGGGGGCGGCCCTGGCGCGGCCGACCCGCGACAAAGGAGAAAACATGGGACTCATGGAAGGCGTGGAATTCATCCTGCGCTTCGCTCACTACCTGGCAGGCGTCACCTGGATCGGCGTCCTCTACTACTTCAACTTCATCCAGACGCCCTTCTTCGCCACCGAGCTGGGCGGGCAGGCGCGCGGCCCCATGACGCGCGGCCTGGTTCCGGTTGCGCTCTGGTGGTTCCGCTGGGGCGCCATGTTCACCTTCATCACCGGCTGGCTGATGATCTTCAGCTACCTGCACCGCGGCATTCCGCTCGACGGCCCGCTGATGACGCGCATCCTCACCGGCGGCGCACTGGGCACGCTGATGTGGTTCAACGTGTGGTTCATCATCTGGCCGGCCCAGCGCGACTACGTGATCAAGAGCGCCGAGCAGACGGCGGCGGGCGGCGAGGCGGTTCCGGGCACGCCGGAAAAGGCCGCTCTGGCGGGGCGCGCCTCCCGCACCAACACGCTCTTCTCCATCCCCATGCTCTTCTTCATGGGTGCGGCAGCCCACCTGCCCGGCGGTTTCCACTACGGCGACAACGACATCGCCTACTGGCTGGTGGCGCTCGGCATCATGCTGGCCGTGGAACTGAACGCCGTGGTGGGGACGGGCGCCCGGCAGAAGTACCTGGCCTCCGTGTCGGGGACCATCCACGCGGGCCTGATCGTCCTGGTGCTGCTCTACATCGCCGGCCTGGCGATCAACAGCTAGGCCCGGGGCCTTTGACCGGCCCGGCGCAGCGGCGCAGTACATTTCCGGCGGAGGGCTGGGCGAATTCGCCCGGCCTTCCGCCTGCGTTCGCGCCGGCTTCCGATTTCGACCGCACGCCCTTTCCCCTGCAGCGCTTTACAGCGGCAATGCGAAAAAGCGAAGCAGCGCAGCCGCGAGCGCGAGCGCGGACATGAACACCGCGTGCGCACCCGTGCCGGGCGCCGCGGCATTGCGCGCTTTCCACCAGGCGACGCCGCCGGCCACGCTGAGCGCGAGCGCCAGGTAGGGCAAGGCGAAGAGCGCGCGCGCGGCGCCGGGCAGGCCGACCGCGAGCAGCAGCGGCTGCGTGGCTTCGGTCCACAACACGACCCCGATGAGCCCGAACCAGAAGGCGGCGGCGCTCAAAAGGGCGAGCCGCGCCAGGCGCTCGGGGTTTTTCCACAGCGGCGCCCGGGCCGGCGCCACGGGCAGGTGCAAGCCGCGGCGCAGCGTGCGATAAGGAAAGAGCGCCGCGAGCAGCAGCCCCGCCAGGAGCAAAGCCGCCACGGCGCGCAGTGCTGGACGACTGCGCAGCGCAAGGGCGCGCTCGGCGAGCCCGGGCAGAACGCGCACGCGGGTTTCAAACGCGGGCGGTTCCATGGTGGCGATGCACTCCGGGTCGAGCGTCCCGCGCGGCGCATCCACGAAGGCCAGCGCCAGGCCCATCGGACAGGGGTGGGCGCGCATGACGCCGTGCGCGAGCGGAAAATCGTAATAGCGCGCATCGGGCAGGGTGCGGCTGACGCCCCGTCCCCAGTGCGAAGGCGTCACCGGGTCGTAGCGCCCGCTCAAAATCAGGGTGGGCACGTCCACCTTCACCGCCCCGGTTTCACCCTCGGACGCCTTTTGCGTGGACCACTCTTCGCAAATGACGATGTCGGTCGAAAACCAGGTGTGAAAGTAATGCATCAGCGGCCGGTCGCCCTGGAGCTGCGCGCGGCGCGCTGCGCTCTGCAAGGGTGCCCGCTCGTAGCATTCCACCGCCAGGTAGGCGGCGCGCGAAAACGCGTGGACGCGCCGGGTGATGCCCTGCGCCAGGCTGCCGGCGACAGAGGGGTTCTGCGCTTCCACCTGCTCAATCACGAGGGGCAGCAATGCAAAGTTGCGCAGGTCGTAAAGCACCTGGTGCACGGCGAAGAGAAAGTCCTGGGCGTTCAGCACGAAGCCTTCCTGCGGCGCGCCGGGCCGGGGCCGGAGCGTCGTGCTTTGGGGCGAGGCTTCCAGCTTTGCCAGCGTCTGAAAAAAACGCTCGCGAAGCCGCGGAAAGCGCGCCGCGCAGTCCGCATCCTGCGCACAGGTTTCGAAAAGAACATCGAGAATGGCGGCGAAGTCGGTGGCGCCGGTATCCCAGGAAGGCGCCCAGGTGGGATAGACGGAGTCCAGCACGACGCTGCGCAGTCCTGCGCCTTTGCTTTCGCGCAGCAGGGAAAGCGCCAGCCGCGTGCCGTAGGAAAGGGCGACGACATTCCACTGCTCGATGCCGAGCAGTGTTTGCAGGTCGAGGATGTCGTGCGCGGAGGCCCGGCTGTTCCAGGCGCCGAAGTCGAGACCCGCATCCCGCAGGGAATCGCGACAGGCCAGCGCGGCCTGGCTGCGCCCTGCCATTTCTTCGCCCGGCGCCAGGTCTGCAGCCAGCACCCTGGCCTCCGCCGCCGAAAGCTCCGGGCACAGGGCGGGCCGGGAAAGCCCAACGCCGCGCCTGTCCAGCAGGATGATGTCGCGCTGCTCGCGCAGCGGGTGCGAAGCCCAGTACGAAAGCGCGGTGAGGGCCGAAACGCCGGGGCCTCCTTGCAGGTACAACACCGGGTCGGGCCGCGGAAGCTCGGCCTTTGCAGGGAGCACCGCTGCGAACAGCCGGAGCTGCAGGCCGGCGTCCCGGGCGCGGCGTTCACGGCGTTCGGGAACCAGCAGGTCGAAGCACTTTGCGCCGATGGCGGCGAGCAGGTCGCCCGGGCTGTGCGGACAGTCGCGGGGTTCGAGTCGCGGCAGCGCATCCGGGTGCGGCGGACGGGCCGGGCTCTCGCCTGCCCTCCCGGGCGCGGGAAGCGCAGCCAGGTCGGCGTCGCCGAGGGGAGGGGCGCCGTGCAGCGCGGGCGCGGCGACGAAGGCGAATGCCATGCCGAGCCAGAGGACGCGGCACAAAGCGAGAGGACGCAGACTCACGCGCCGCGCAAATTGTGGAAGAAGGCGCGCAGGTCTTCGGCCAGCAGCTCCGGCTCTTCCAGGGCTGCAAAGTGTCCCCCCCGGTCAAAGACGGACCAGTGCGTCACGTTGTAATGACGCTCGGCCCAGGCGCGCGGCGCGTTGTACAACTCCTTCGGAAAGCAGGCGCAGCCCGTGGGAACTTCGACGCGCCCCTGGGTAAAACCGACCCGGCCGCTCTTGCGCACTTCGTAGTACAGGCGCATCGAGGAGTTGATGGTTCCGGTCATCCAGTAGATCATGATGTTGGTGAGCAGCTCGTCCTTGCTGAACACGCTCTCGATGTCGCCGCCGGTATCGCCCCAGGCGTGAAACT
>CAZJXU010000243.1:0-2571 GCA_964550095.1 uncultured Spirochaetales bacterium
AATCTTGCCGAAGTGATCGCTGGCTTCCATCAGGGCGTGCGCCGCCTCCGCCTCTTCCAGCGGAAAGGTGCGGTCCAGCACCGGGCGCAGACGGCCAGCTTCCAGGTCCGCGCCGAAGCGCGCCAGGAAGGCCTCCACCAGTTTGGCCTTTTCCTGCGGCGGCCTGGCGCGCAGCGTGGAGCCTATCACCTGCAGCCGCTTCATCAGCAGGCTGCCCAGGTTGATCTCCGCGCGCGCGCCGCCCAGCAGGCCGATGATCACCAGCCGCCCTCCCGTCGCCAGGCACTTCATGTTCTGATCCAGATACGAGGCCGCCACGTGATCCAGCACCACGTCCACGCCGCGCCCCTCCGTTGCGTCCTTCACCGCATCCACGAAAGAGGCATCCCGGTAGTTGACGGCCCGGTCGGCGCCCAGCTTGAGGCAACGCGCGCACTTTTCGTCGCTGCCGGCGGTGACGATCACCCGTGCCCCTGCCGCTTTCGCCAGTTGAATGGCGGCGGTGCCGATGCCGCCTGCCCCGCCGTGCGCCAGCAGCCAGCCGCCCCCTGCGAGCCCGCCCAGTTCGAAGACGGTCAGAAACACGGTCAGGAACACTTCCGGAAAGGCGCCCGCCTCCTGCCAGGACAAGTGCGCCGGAACATGCATGACGGAACCCGCGTGGGCGACGGCGCGCGTGGCGTAGCCCCCGCCCGGCAGCAGGGCCATCACCCGCTCGCCGGGCGCAAAGCCCGAGACGCCCGCGCCGCATTGCAGCACGCGGCCCGCGCATTCCAGGCCGAGCACTTCGGATGCGCCGGGGGGCGGCGGATAATTGCCGGCGCGCTGGGCCAGGTCGCCCCGGTTCAGCGCCGCCGCGACCGTTTCGATCAGGACTTCGCCGGGGCCGGGAGCGGGGTCGGGCAACTCGCGCAGTACGAGGCGCGATTCTTGTCCAGGGTTTTCTACGAGTACACCACGCATGAGGCATATTGTAGGGCGTACAAAGGCGTGGGGCCGATACGACTGGCCGCAGCGGCCAGCCCCGTTTTAGGGCGACACACCGGTGTTTTCAACCAGTACGCCGCGCATGGGGTGATTTTAGCGCGTGCATGGACGCGGGGCCGATACGGACGCACGCTCCTCTCCCGGCTCCGGCCTGGCGGCGGGCTGCTTCAGCCCTTCGTAATTCCCTGGTATCTGCGGGGCCGATACGACTGGCCGCAGCGACTGTCCACAATTCAAGACGACACACCCGCAGCACTTGGCGGCGGCGCCCGGCGGCGGGTAGGCTCGACCCTCGCCGGAGGTGGACGGGGGATCGCCGGCGGGCAAACACCGCCCGCGGGAGGAAAGTCCGGGCACCGCAGGGCACGGGAGGTCGCTAACGGCGACCCGGGGCGACCCGAGGGAAAGCGCCACAGAAACGATACCGCCTTTGCCGATGAGGCCCGCGCCGCCTTCGGGCCGGCGGCGGGCGGAGGCGAAGGTAAGGGTGAAAACGTGGGGTAAGAGCCCACGCGCGACAGCCGGGTGACCGGCGGCGGGGCAAGCCCCTCCCGGTGCAAGCTTGAATAGAGACGTCGTTTGGGGCGGCCCGCTCCAGCGTCTGAGGACGCCGACGTCCGGGTGAGAGCGCTCGAGCGGCGCAGCAATGCGTCGCCTAGATGAATGATCCTCGCCGGCGAGGGGGCAACCGCTCGTCGGAACAGAACCCGGCTTACAGTCCACCTCCGGCTTCTGCTTCCTGCGCGGGGGCGGCAAACAGCAGGCGCAGCGGCAAGCGGATGCGGCGTGCGGTCAACAGCCGGGCGGGTGCGCGCCACAGACGATACGACTCCGCGTGCAACGGGCGCGAGGCGAAGGTGACACCCGGCGGGCCAGCGGCGCCGCCCGTGAAAGCAGCGCGGTCGGCGCCACATGCAGATTCGATACGGGGGGCAGCCGAGCGAGCCCGCCCCACCCGTGAAAGCAGCGCGGGCGGGGGGGCACGCAGATGCGGCGCGCGACCAAGCGAGTGTGCGTGATGCGCGCTCAGAACCAGCGTCGAGTCAGCTCCACGCCCCAGGTGCGGCCCGGCACAACCGCGCCGAACCAGAACACCCCGACATCCACCGAGTTGCCCAGGTAATTGTCGGAGTGAAAGGCGTCCTTCACGAAGACTGCCACGTCCACCACATCGTTTTCCCAGGTCAGGGAGAAGTCGGCTTCGCCCCGGCTATCGAAGGTGTGGCGTCCGAGATTCGCGGGATCCGGCTGGCCGAAGTTGCCGAAGGTTTCATCGCTCCAGGCGTAGTTGGCGGCGAAGGTCATGCGGCCCCATTCCACGGGCGTCGGCAGCAGGTAGTTGACGCCCGCGTTGAAGGACCATTCCGGGGAGGTGGTCAGCTCGAAATCGTCCGAGCGGTCCACCTTGACGCTGCGGTCGCCCCGGTTGTCTGCCGGCGGCGCCAGGAACTCGTCATACTCGGCGTCCAGCCAGCCTCCCGAGAGGCGCAGCAGCAGGTCCGACACCGGCACGAAGTTCATTTCCAGCTCCACGCCCTGCAAAGTCGCTTCCGCCGCGTTGTTCACCACGGTCTCGGTGGCGGC
>CAZJXU010000244.1:0-5785 GCA_964550095.1 uncultured Spirochaetales bacterium
CACGCAAGGCCGGCAAACACGCACAGGCAAGGAGCGTCCACGAAACAAAGGGCAAGCCCGGCGCAAAACAGAGCTGCTGCGGACCGAGCAGCAGCAGAGAAAGCGCCCACAAGGCGACAGGTGCGCTGCGCATAAAGCGCCCGCCGGCGAACGCCAGCGCGAGCAGGGCCGCCGGAACACACAGCAGCGCCGCAACGCCCTCGTGCGCGAGGCCGCCGACATGCAGCCAGGCATCGCCGCCGCCGAGCGCGTTTTGCCAGGCCGCCCAGGCGAGCGGCGCCGCCCTGCCCTCTGCCGAACCAAACGCCGCTGCGCCAAGCGCTGCGAAGTAAAGCGCGAGGCACAGGCCGAAAACCGCACGCAGCAGGGCGTGCTGTCCGCGCGTCCAGCCGTTTTTACCGAGACCTTCAAGCAGCATCTGCATGCCCTGCATCTCGCTTCGCTTCGCTGACAGCATCCGCATGTCGCGCCTTCGACTCCTCTTCACTAACCGTGCCGACCGGGCGCAGGCGCGCCGGTTGAAGCCAAGCCCGCCTCACGTCGCCGGCCACAGCGCATGTTGTTCCAGGTACGCCCATGCGCGCGGCGCTTTCTCCCTGGCCTCCGGCCACGCACGCAGGTGTTCGAGGTCGGAAGCCCGGTCGATGTCAAAACCTGCCGGCAGCAGTTCCACCGTGAGCCCGCGTGCCTGCGCCCGCGCGCGGGTATCTTCGAGAACACTGGCGGTGCTCATCGGGTGATCGAAAAGCCCCGGCGCCGGTCCTGCCAGTCCGGCTAGGTTGTAGCCGCCGTCGAGGTCGGGACAGAGCGCCACGTCACAGCGCTCGAGTTTATGCAGCGCGGCGCGCAGCGTCTCCACGCCCAGTGCGGGGCTGTCGCTGCCCCGCAGCAGCACCGGCGCCAGACCTGCGGCGAAGGCCCGTGCGGCGGCGTGCTCCATGCGCGCCGACAGGTCCGCGCCCCGCTGCGCACGCACCGACATGGAAGCGGGCGCCCTTGCAGAGAAGGCGTCCACGGCGGCGCCCGGCGTCACCCGCACTGTCGCCTCCAGACCGAGTTCCTGCGCCGCTTGCGCGCTCGTCTCGAGCACATCGTCCAGCAGCGCCGCATAAAAATCCGCAGCCTGCTGCGCGCTAAAGGGCGGACACAGGCGCGTTTTCACGCAGCCCGGCGCGGGCTGTTTGGCGAAGACGACCAGGGCGCCCTTCACGTCGTTTTGCGGTGGGGCAGTGCGGTTACCGTTGTCCGCACGCCCGCCCCCGCCTCTGCCACGTCGAGCAGCACGCCCGCCTCGGCGTGCTGTGCGCGCACGAAGCCGAGCCCGATGGCGCCGCATTCCGGCGAGAGCACGGCGCTGGTCACCTCGCCCACGACCGGGCCCGGGCCTGCGGCGCCGTCTTCTCCGGAGAGCGCGAGCGATGCGCCCGCAGCGGGCAGGCGCTCGCCCGCGAAGCGCAGCCCCACCAGCAGGTGGCCGACGCGGCCCCGGCTGCGCATGCGCGCGACGACTTCCTGGCCGGTGTAGCAGCCCTTGCTCTCCGAAACGGCGGCCTCCAGTCGCGCCTCCGCCGGCAGCACGCTCTCGTCGAGCTCGAAACCGAAGCGCGGCGTGCCGGCCTCGATGCGCCTGCACTCGAAACGCCCGGCGTCGCCGGGCGCAACACCCGGGAGTTTGCAAAGCGCGTCTTGCAGCGCTTCCCGCGCACCCGCATCGGCGAAAATCTGAAAAGCCGGCGCGCCGGCAAAACCATAGCCGGCCAGGGTCAGCCTATGTCCGGCGACGAGGGCGGAAACATGCGCGCCCGCTTCGGGCAGGGCCTCGGCGCCTGCCGCGCGCAGCGCCTCTCCCGCGCCGGGCCCGTCCAAAGAAAACCGGGCCAGGCGCGCGCCAGCGTCTTCCAGTGCGACGTCGTCCGCGATGATGAACTTTTCGAGATGCGCCCGGGTTTTCTGCAGCGCAGCCGCTTCGAGTTCCAGCCACAGCGCGTCTTCGTGCACCAGAACCCAGGGGTCGCTGACGATGCGACCTTCCCGGGTGAGCACCAAAGCCTGCAGTACCGCGCCCGCGCCGGACGTCGCCACGTCGTTGCTGACCATGCCGTCCAGCCACTGCACGCGGTCTTCACCACTGCATGCCAGCACGCTTCGCTCCGGCAACGCATATAGCAGGGCCTCGCTCATGCCTCGCCCCGCGCCCGCGCGTCGGCCGACGCTTCCGCTTCGCTTTGTTGCGGAGCGGGCGCCAGCACCCGCAGCGCCCCGCCGCCTTCGCTCGCCGGCGCCGGCGCTGCGCCGTAGCGCGCCCGCGCGCGCTGCTGCTCGGCACGTGTCCACTCTTCGAAGCGCATGCGCGCGACGTCCAGGTCGTGCTCGTTGTCGATGTCGATCGCGGCGCCGCCCGTCTCCACCACCAGCAAACGAAAGTGCGCGCCCAGCAAACTCGAGCAGGCGCGCTCCACCCGATTCACCGCAACGCCGCGCCGCGTCCAGTCTGCAAAACCTTTCAAGCCCATGCGGTCGAAGGTCAGCGCCAGGTGCATCAGCGCGTAGTAAATCAGCATCAGCGGCCCGCCGCCCCGGCTGCTGAGGATGCGCCAGGCCAGGCCGAGCATCTGGCCGAGCTGTTTCTGGTAGCGGTGCTCGTACATTTCTTCGATGGCGCCCCGGTTTCCGATCCGGGCCGGGCGCACCAGGTGCAGGTTGTTCTGACGGAACAGGCCGTCTGCCGTGTGGAAGAAGGCCATCTCGATGCCGGGCTTGTCTCCGCTCGGCCCGAAGTCGGCAAAGGCCTTTGCTGCGGCCAGGCCCAGCACGTAGTCGCAATTCAGGGCGAGGCCCTCGCGCACGAAGGCGGAGACTTCTTCGGGCGTGGCGAAGGGCAGGTCCGCCGAGAGGTAGAGCACGGGGCGCCTTTGCTCTTCCTCGTTCGCCGGGTCGCGCCCTGTCGCCGGCGCGCCCGGCAGCATGCGACGGTAGCTCTGCCAGGCGTTCTCCAGCAGGTTGCGGTACTGCGGCGCCACCACCAGCGGTTTGTGCAGGCCGCCTTTCTGTTGTTCCCGCGACAACACCGCTTCGAGCCGCTGCGCATCGCCGACCACCCACACTTCCGACACTTCGGGGACCCGTTGCAACAGGCGCACCACCCAGGTGACCAGCGCCTGGCCTCCCAGCTCGAGGTAGGCTTTGCTCCGGCCATGGATGGCCTTTGCGGCTTTGCGGTCTCCGGCTGCGATAACCGCGGGAATGCGTTCCATGACGCTGGCCTCCCTGTGCAACTTCCGCGTGACCTGAACCGTACCACATTGCATGAAGCGCCCGGCATCGCTGCGCGTCGTACCCGGCAGGCGCGGGCGCACGCTGGGCCGGGCATTCCGAACTCTCCCGGCGTCGGCGAGGAATTCACGCGCCTCGCCCTGTCGGTTCCCTGCAACGACCTCTCCGCCGTAGCCGGCGCGGCACGGTAGCGCACCTTCCGCCGTTGTTGCGCCCATGCCCTTCCTTTAAACAGCATAAGCGCCGCACGCCCTGTGTCATACTCGAACCCGGACCGGCGTCGGCGAGGCCGGCGCAACGCACTCGCCACGCAGCGTTTTGCTTTGCATCTTCCCGGGCGTGCGTGCGCATGGTGAGCGGCCCCGAAACAAGCGCCGCGAAGGAGTGTTTCGATTCGCGTCCTCACCACCCTGGCGAACACCCTGGCCTGGAGCGGCGGCTCGGCGGCCCTGGCCGCCCTGGCGCTCACCGGCGCCGCATCGGTCAGCATGGGCATTCCGCCCGCCGCGCCTTTGCTCGCGCTGGCGGCCGCGGGCGCCACCATCGTTTATGTCGTTGATCTTCTGCGCGACCTGCCCCGGGACCGCCTGACTTCTCCGTTGCGCAGCGCATTTGTCGAACGCCGGCGCAGCGCCTTGCGCCTGCTGTTGTTCCCCGCGCTCGGGGTGTGCGCCGGCGCGGCCTTCTTCGCGGGCGTGCGCGTCAGCCTGGCCGCGCTGCTGGTGGCGGGGCTGGGCCTTTTCCACCGGCGGCTGAAGCGCTTCGACTGGGCCAAGCCGCTGTACCTGGGCGCCGCCTGGACTGCAGTGACGGTGGGCCTGCCCGCGCTTTACGACCCGGCCGCCCGTGGCGTTGTTGCCCCGGCGCTGGTGATCGGGTGTTCCGTGTCGGCCAACGTGCTGCTTTCGAGCCTGCGCGACGGCGAGGGCCTGGCGGCCCGCCTCGGCCCGAAAAACACCCTGCGCGCGGCAGGCGCTCTGCTGGTTCCGGCCGGGTTCGCACCCGTGCTTTTGCCCGCCGCCCTGCCCCTGCTGCTCTGCATTCCCGCCGCCATGGCCGTGGCCGTCATCGCCTTCCGGCCGGGCGAGCGCGGCGCCACCCTCGGCATCGGCCCGGACGGTGCGCTGGTGGCCGGCGGGGCCCTGACCTGGATTCTGGCCGTAGCGCCCGGCGCCGGTTAACCTGTACGGACTGAATGCCGGGGCCGTAGCTCAACTGGGAGAGCGCTGCGTTCGCAACGCAGAGGTTGGCGGTTCGATCCCGCTCGGCTCCACCATTCGCCCGGCCCTCGCCACGTATCCGGGGCCGACCCTCTACCCGTGTATCCGGGGCCGACCGGTAGCAGTACCTGGTCGGCCCGGCCGCGCCCCGTATCCGCCCGGTCGGCTGGCCGGTCGGCCAGCCCCGCCCGGTCGCCCCGCCTCCCCGTGGGGAATTGCACAAAACACTTGCCCTGCTGCGCCCACCAGTGCACAATATGGGCATGGCCATCCAACTCAAGCGCATCCTGGTTCCCATCGACTTCTCCGAGCATGCGCCGCCCGTGATTGAATGGGCGGGCATGCTGGCCGAAGAGCACAGCAGCGAGCTGATTCTGCTGCACGCGTATCACCTGCCCGTGGAGTTTCAGCAGGTGGAAGGGGCCTACCTGCCCCAGGACTTCTGGCAGAGCGTGAAATCCGAAGCCGAGGAAAACCTCGAGGCGCACGCCGAGGCCCTGCGCAAACGCGGCCTGACGGTGACGGTCGTGGTCCGGGAAGGCTACCCCGCCACCGTCATCGAGGACGAAGCCGCCGAACAGAACATCGATCTGGTGGTCATCGGCACGCACGGTCTCTCGGGCCTGAAGCACCTGTTGCTCGGCTCCATAGCAGAGCGCGTGGTGCAAAAGGCGCCCTGCCCGGTGCTCACCATCAAGCTGCCCGACTGAAGCCGGCGGCGCGCAAGGCCGACGCTTCGGAAAGCTCCGGCAGTCGGCACAGCCCGGGCGTGTCGTTCCCGGAACCGCTGCGGCCCGCCCGACTCGTGGCCCGCAACTGCAAGCTGCAAGCGCGCACCCGCACAGCCCGGCGCGCATCTGCCCGCCCCGCGGCGCTGCGCGTCCGCCTTACTCCGCCTTCGACTTCCTGCCCAGTGCGCCGGCCGGGTGACGCGCGTGGTAATCGGCCCGGCTGAAGCCGCAGCTCTTCTCGAGCGCCGCGGAAAGCGCGGCCAGCACCAGCAGCTCGGCGGCTGCGCTGGCGCGCGGCGCAAGATCGAGCGCGCCGCCCTCCCGTGCAACATCCGCGCGCAGCACCACCTCGGCGCGCTCGGCCAGGGGCGAGGCGGGGTTGCCGGTTACCGCGATCACGCGTGCGCCGAGCGCCCGCACCACGTCCACGCTGTTCACCAGGTGGGTTTCGCCGCTGTTGGAGATGGCGATCACCACGTCGCCGGAGACCACCTGCCCCGCGCTGCCGTGCAGCGCCTCGGTGCCGTGCAAAAAAGTAGAGGGCGTCCCCGTGGAGGAAAA
>CAZJXU010000245.1:0-8852 GCA_964550095.1 uncultured Spirochaetales bacterium
TGTCGCAAGGCAGCATGTACGTGACACTGGGCTTACGGATATCAGAACTTGTGATCGAAACGCTTCGAGCGTGCGGATTGTCTGAATGTTGCGTGGCCGATAGGGCCGCCCGCCGTCGCTGTGCGACAGCGGACGGCCACGTTCTTTTATAAAGTCCACACCAACGGGATAACAGTCAGCGCCACGGCGCCGGTCAGCAGGTTGAGCGGCAGGCCCACCCGCACGAAGTCCATGAAGCGGTAACCGCCGGGCCCATAGACGATCAGGTGCGCCTGGTAGGTGACGGGGTTGGCGAAGGCGCAGGTGGCGCCGACAGCCACGGTCAGCGCGAAGGTGCGCGGCTCGGCGCCCACTTCAGCCGCGCAGGCCAGGGCGATCGGCAGCATGATGGCGGCCGACGCGTTGTGGTGCAGGAGTTCCGAGAGCAGCACCGCCGCGGCATAAACCAGGGCCAGCGCGCCGAGCGGGCCGAGCCCGCCCCCGGCCAGGGCCAGCCCCTCGGCGATGAAGGCGGCCGCGCCGGTTTTCTGCATGGCGGCGGCAATGCCGAAACCGGCCCCGATGACGATCAGAACCGTCCAGGCGATCGAGGCGCGCGCGGTGGCGGCGTCGATGACGCCCGTCAGCAGCAGCAGCCCTGCGGCCATGAAGGCGGCGATGGAAATGGGCAGGATGCCCAGCGCGGCGCATGCCACCATCGCGAACAGAATCAGCACTGCGGGCAGGGCCTTCTCCGGGCGCGGCGCTTCTGCGCCTTCCACTTCGCTCACCAGGTAGAAGTGGTTGCTGTTGCGGTGCACGCGCCGGAAGCCGGGCGCCGTTTGCAGCAGCAGCGTGTCGCCCTGGCGCAGCACGATTTCGCCGATTTTCCCGCCCACGCGCTCTCCTCCCCGGTGCACCGCCAGCACCGCAGCGTCGTAGGCGGTGCGGAAGTTGGCGCCCTTGATGCTGCGGCCGACCAGCGGCGAAGCGCTGGACACGACCGCTTCCATCAGGCGCCTGTCCCGGCGCCGGCCCGCGGCGCTGTGCTCCGCTTCGGCATCGGCGGCTACGGGCGAGAGGCCGGGCATGCGCTGCACATCGACAATGGTTTCCACGACGCCGGCAAACACCAGCGTGTCGCCGGCCTGGATGCGCTGCTCCGGGCCCACCGGCGTGATGGTCTGCCCCTGCCGGTCGATCTCCACCAGGAACAGGCCGGGCAGCCTGCGCAATTCGGCCTGCTCGACGCTCAGCCCCACCAGCGGGCAGTTCGGCTCAACGCGCAGCGCGCAGGTGTATTCGCGGCGCTGCTCGCCCAGTTCTTCCGCGGCTTCGCGGCGCGCCGGGATCAGGCGCGGCGCCGCCAGCGTGATGTAGGCGAGCCCCGCCAGGGCGACCGGCAGGCCCACCGGCAGCAGTTCGAAAAAGCCCATCGGTTCGAGCCCGCTTTGCGTCATCAGGCCGGCCACCATCAGGTTCACGCTGGTGCCGATGACGGTGAGCACCGAGCCGAGCACGGTGGCGTAGGAGAGGGGGATCAGGAACTTGCCGGCGGGCAGGCCGCGGCGCCGGGACCAGTCGATCACCACCGGCGTCATCATGGCCACGATCGGCGCGTTGTTGAAGAAGGCCGAGGCCGCGGCCAGGGGCGGGCAGATGCGCACCAGTGCAGAGCGCGGGCTGCCGGCGCCGCGCAGCAGGCTGCTCACCAGGGTTTCGAGCAGCCCTGTTTCGCGCAGCGCGGCGGAGACCACGAACAGGGCTGCGATGGCGGCCAGCGCCGGGCTGGCGAAGCCTTGGAAGGCCTCGGCGGGCGTCAGCACACCCGGCGCGGCCAGTGCGAACAGCCCGCCCAGCGACACCAGGTCCGGGCCTGCGACATCGCGGGCGAGCGCGAGCACCATCGCGGCCAGGACGGCGAGCGTGTACCAGCCTTCTATTGACATGGGGTAGGCAGCGTACCTGACTTGTCAAAAGTCGTGGCTGCCTGCGAGCAGGTTCGCCGCCGGCGCCCGGCCATTGCGTACTTGCCGCCCGTCGACTGTGAACGGGGCGCCGGGGGGAAATCACCGGCGTCGCAATGCCTGACCGTGCCCGAAAGCGGGGCAGGCCCAGGGTGACTTCAGGCCCGCCCGCGGGGCTCGGAATTCGGGTTTCGGGCGCTGAATTGCGCGTTTTTTGGTTTTTACTCCATCGGGGCGAAATTTGGGCAAGAGTAGCTATCTCACTGAAATATAAGAGGCTTTTTAGATTTTCAGGAATCGTGATTCGGCGACTCAGGGGCATTTTTTGGGTTTTTTTGGTTTTTTTTGGTTTTTACTGAACTGCCCATATCGCCTGTCAAGTCGGGCTCTTCCGAGCCGTTGACAGCAATCCAGCGCCCTGTCCGCTTGACCCCGATGTTCCGAGCACGGCCTTCGGCAGCCAGCTCTTGCAGCAGTCCTCTGATCTGACCGCGTGACAGCACGGGCAGCACATCGAGCAACTCTCCCAGCGTCGCCCCCTCCTCGCCGCTGTCTTTCAGGTGCTGCATCAACAGCTCCTTGTACTCCTCCCGGCTCAGGTCATAGCTGCGATATACATATAGCGAGGGAGACAGGAAGTACCTCGTGCCCCGTCCACGGCCCTGGCGCTCCACGATGCCGGCTTCGACGAGGCCGGGCAGCCTGGCGCGCATGGCTTCTGTCAGCGGCTTCTTGTGGACGATGGCGTCCAGTGCAAGAAAGTCGTGGGTCGAGAAATTCGAGAGCAGTTCTTCTTTTTTCAAACGCTCCAGAAAGATCACGAACTCCGGGTCCTGGAGGACGCCTTCCAGGGTCAGGAAGACCCAGTGTGCGTCCGAGCGTTGAAAACTCGGCAACGGTTTGCTCTGGCGGACTGCTGTTTCGAACATGATGTCGAGCCCTTGCCCGGCGCGCTCCACGAGGCCGGCGCGCGCCAGCGCATCTGACAGACATGGATTGCGGGGTTTTTGCTGGTCGATGATGTTGTCCACCTCGACGCCCCGGGGGAGGCCGCCGGGGCTCACGATTTCGATGCGTTTTCTGTATTGACGAACGAACACAGAAGCGCTTGACCGGTAGTCCCGGTGCGCGAAGGCATTGAGCACTGCCTCGCGCACCATCGTTTCGTCGAACATCGGGATTGGGTGGCGGGTAAACTTCTCCAGGTAGCTCTGACGGTCGTTGCGCAGGTTGACCTTTCCCCAGATCCGGTCGTGAATCAGCAAGAAGCCCTCGCGGAACTCCACACGGTCCTGGGCGGGGCCGGGTTTTTCGGATGACCGGTACTCGAAAATGATTTCGCCCTGCGCGAGATGCTGCCTGAGGGCGTTGGGCTTTCCGAACAGCAGGAGCGCCGCGTAGGTCAGCTTGCCGCCAGTTCGAAGCCCGGCATCGTCCAGCATCTGCTCGTCCGACAGTTTTTCGATGCGCGGGTTTTCCGCACTTTGGGCCCATCGCGAACGAAAGTCGCCCAGCGCTTCGGGGGACAGGTCATCGAGCCCGGCTTCGCAAGGCTGTGCGGAGAAGTCGGGTGCGCCCTCGTCGAATATGCTTTGGAGATCCGACGGGCCAAGTGGCGCCAATGCATCGCCGATGCGCTTGATGTAGCGCCCGTCGATGTGCCAGGGCGCGCCGGGCAGGCAGCCCGGCACATGCACGATCAGCACCCTCTTTCCGTCATGGTGAAGCTCTTCAATCGGTACGTGGTGGCCGAGGCGCTGATGCAAACCGGCCTCCGTCCGGCCCGGTTCCGGGAAAGCCGCGGTGCCGAGCACCTTGCGAGGGCGACGGTCCGACACGCCCAGCACAATCTTGCCGCCGTCTTCGTTGGCAAGCGCCACGCAGTATTCGAGCAACGTATCAAAGCTGTAGCCACGCCGCGCTTCTTTGCATTCAAGATGCGCACCCTCGGGCGCTTTGAGCAACTCCCGGAATTGTCTGGTCGATGTCTTCATGCCGAACCCCCCATGCTGCGTATAAAAATATCGCATGCAGTCGAAAATTGCCGCCGCGCAAGCATCGGGCGCGCAGGTCGAAACCACCCCTCCACAAGTTGAGCGAGAAGATGAATGCCTGAGCGAGAAGATGAATGCCGGTCGAGCCTCGGCGGGGCGCCTGTCTGGAGGCCCGCTGGAAAGGCGCCGGCAGATTGCGGAGGCGAGGGGGCGCCCGGGGGCAACCACTGGCGTCGTAATGACTGACCGCGCCCGAAAGCGGGTCAAGCCCAGTCGGAGACCAGTCGCATCTTTTGACACGTCAAACTTCCGATAAGTCGGTCATAATGTCGGCCATGACCAGCCGCAACGCCTTCTCCGAACGCGAGTTCTACCTGCGCGAGTTTCGCGGGCGCACCCTGCTCATGGTGCTGCCGCATGCGCCGGGCTCTGCCCTGTTGCCCGTGCTGGACGCCCTGCAGGCGGACCAGGTGCGCGTGGTGCTGGCCGCGCCGGATGCAGCCTGGCTGGAAGCGCTGGGCGCGCGCCCGCACTTCGACATCGCCGGGTCGCGTCTCGAAGGCGAGCTGTGGCGGGCGCTTTCCGCGGCGCCCCGGGCCGGTGTGTTGCTGGGCGCAGGCGCGCCGGGCCCGCAGGTGCGCGCGCTGGCCTCGCGGCTTTTGGTCTTCAAACTGGTCTGGCTGTCGCCGCAGGGCGGGCTGTGCAACGCCTCGGGCGAGCGCTTGCCTTTCGTGCACGGCGAACAGTTGCGCGCGCTGCAAGCGGCGGCGGCGGAACCGGCGACGAACGCCGGGCCGGGCGCCTCGGTTGGCGGGATGGCGGGCGCATCGATGGATACGGCGGCGGAACCAGCGACGACGAACGCCGGGCCGGGCGCTTCGGCGGACGTGGCGGCGGAACCAGAGACGAACGCTGTGCCGGGCACATCGGCGGGCGTGGAAAGCGCGGCGAGCGCTGTGCCGAGCGCCGGCGCCGCTGCCGACGAACGCGGCGCGCTGTGGCGCGAGGTGGCTGCCTTGCTCGATGCCGGCGTGCCCGCAGTCAATGTGTGCAGCGAATTCGGCCTGGACGCCGAGCTGTTCAGTTACGCCGGCAGCGGCACGCTCTTCACCGGCGAGCGCTACATCCAGGTGCGGCGGCTTGGCATCGACGACTACGAAGCTGCCGCATCCCTGGTTGCTCTCGGTGTCGAAGAGGGCTTCCTGGCGCCGCGCGGCGCCGCCGAAACAGACCGCATCCTGGCGGGCGGCTTCGGCGCCTTCGTGGAGGGGCGACACCTGGCCGGCATCGGCGCGCTGCTGCTTTACGAAGACGGCGCGGTCGGCGAGGTCGCCTGCCTGTACACCCTCACCCGTTTTGTGGGCGAGGGCGTGGGGCCGCACCTGGTGAGCTTCGCCTGCGAGCGCGCGCGTGAACTCGGCTGCCGGTCGGTGTTCGCCTGCACCACCCACCGCAGCGTTGCGGAATTCTTTTCGCGCCAGGGCTTTGCCGAAGCCCGCGCCGATGCGTTGCCGCATGAGAAGTGGCGCGGCTACGACCCGGAGCGGCGCGTCCTGTTGCATTGCAGGATGCGGCGCCTGGCGCCGGAAGGGACGGACTGAGGAAGGGCAGGGCGGTCGGTTCGTCGCGGAGCGGAGCGGGGCGGTCGGAGCGCGAGACCGGTAACAGGCGCCGGTCGGGCCGGTACCGGGGCAGGGCGCTCTCGCCCGGCGGCGGAAACCCGCACGCGCCGGACGCCTCCGGGCGGCCCGCGTGGTACCGCGCGGGGTGCAGCGGGGGCGCGAGGCGGGCCCGGAGGAGGCCGGGAACGGCCCGAAAAGGCGCCCAGGCGCCCGGAGAAGGCCCTGAAAACGCGCCAAAAACGCCCTGAGATGCCTTGAAAACGCTCCAAAGCTGCCTCGGGATACCCGAAAACGCCCCCGGAGCGCGCGAAAGCCCGGAAAAGGCGTAAAAACAGGCCCCGGGATGCCCTGAAAGCGCCCCAGAAAGCCCGTAAAAGGCGCAAAAATGGCGATTCGGGGCCCTCGGCCCCTCGCGCTGGCGGCCCGGCCCGGCGGTGGAGGGCGAGCATTTTTTCGCCGAAATCCGCCCCCGCTGTGTTAAACTTGCCCTGCCTGTAGCATCGGCGCAGCGCCGTGGCCGCCCCGGTCATGGCGGTCAATGGGGAGCAGCGATGCATCATCGGGCAACCGGGGAAAGCGGTGTGTTGTGACACCGAGCAAGCGCAGCGTGTGCGCGCACAGGAGTCCACCATGAGCGAACGAAACTTCTCATCCACGTCACATTCACGTTTCGCAGCGGTTACGGAGCGCACCGCCCGTCCGGCTGCGGCCCTGCTGCTCGCCTGCCTGATGCTGCTGCCCGCGGCTTCCACCTTGGCACAGGAGGAAGAGCGCGAAGGCTTCGACCTGGAAGAGATCGTGGTGACGGCCAGGAAGCGCGAAGAGGCGCTGCAGGACGTTCCGCTCTCCATCACAGCCTTTGACGCCGAGGCGATTGAAGGCGTCTATGGCAACGACCTCGGCGAGTTTTCCAAGTACACCCCGAACGTGGTGCTGGCGCGGCAGTCCTACGCGGGCAACGCCATCTTCGCCGGCATTCGCGGCATCGTCTTCGGCGACCTGGAAAAGAGCTTCGACCCTGCAGTGGGCGTGGTGGTGGACGGCGTGTCGCTGGTAACCAACACCGGCGCCCTGATCGACACCTTCGACCTGGAATCCATCGAAATTCTGCGCGGACCGCAGGGCAGCCTGTTCGGCCGCAACACGGTTGCCGGCGTGGTCAACGTGCGCCGCGCCCGCCCCACGGGCGAAGCGGGGCTGAAAACCCAGTATCGCTACGGCTCCCACGAAGAAACAGACCTCCGCGCCGTGCTGAACATGCCTTTCAGCGAGACGCTGAGTTTCAAGCTGGCGACCTTCCTGGACCGGGGCGACGGCTACCAGGAGCACGCCAACTTCGATCTCGCCACGGGAGAGTTGAACCCCACGGGAGAGGACATCGACGGAGAGAATACCTGGAACGTCTATGGCAGCCTGCTCTGGCAGCCGAACGAGGACTTCGACGCGCTGCTCACCGTGGAGTATATCGACGATGACTCCCAACTCTCTTCCCCGATCAACCTGACGGCAGATCCGGCTCTTTTCTGCACAGTAAGCAAATTGATCGCATCTGGTGCGGGGTGTGCTTATAACACCGATGGAACGTTGACGCCGGTGGGATACGCCAGCCAGAGAGATGACTACAAGTACTCGATTTCGGTTCATCACTTTATCAACCACATCGATCAAAGGGGCATCACCCTGGAACTGAACTACGATGTCGGTGATTACACGCTGACTTCCGTTACCGGCTACAAGGAATCCGACGAAATTCTGGACGAGGACAACCTCGGCACGCCGGCGGAACTGTTCAACCCGTTGCGCCCCCAGGACTTCGATCAGTTCAGCAGCGAGCTGCGCCTGCAGTCCGAGCGCGCGGGGACGTTCAACTTCGTCGCCGGTCTTTACTTCGTCGAGTCGGATTACTACATCACCCAGTCGGTCTATACCTTCGGTTCCAGGGACTTGGGTGCGGCGCCGAGCCCTGACGGCGACGCCGGCCAGAAGCTGCAGGCCTTCGCCGTGTTCGGCGAGACCTACTGGGACATTCTGGAAAGCACCCGTCTCACAATCGGCGGGCGCTGGACCACGGAACAGAAAGAGTTCTTCGTCTTCCAGCGGGCTTCGGGCGATACCAGCGGCCTGTTGCCGCAGGGTGCCTGGGGCTGCGGCAACCTCTCCGAAGCACAGCGTGCGGCGGCAGACGCTTCGAAGGCGGCACATCTTGATGCGGCGCCTGATCAGGCGACCCGCGACGCACGCGAGGCCGCGCTGGTGTGCAACGATTCGGATGGCAAGGAAGACTGGAGCGAGTTCACGCCGCGCGTTTCCATCGACCATCGCCTGGCGGAAGACGTGATGGTCTATCTCTCCTGGTCCAGGGGTTTCCGCTCGGGCGGCTGGAACGGGCGCGCCACCACGCCCACCTCCATGGGGCCTTACAATCCCGAGACGGTGGACAGCTACGAAGTCGGCATGAAGTCGGAATGGTGGGACAACCGCCTGCAATTCAACCTCACCTACTTCCGCGCGGAGTACCAGGACAAACACGAAGACGAAATATACGGCTTCGGCAACGCCACCGAGACCGTGGTGAACAACGCGGCGGAAGCGATTTTGCAGGGCGTGGAGCTGGAAATGAACTTCGTGCCGGTGTCGGACCTGCTGCTGCGCCTCTCGGGAGGCTGGCTGGACGCCGAGTATGACGAGTTCCTGGCGCCTCCGGCCGACAACCGGGGCGACCGCAGCGTCAGGGTGGACCGCTCGGACGATTTCGAGCTGACCACCTCCCCGGAATGGTCCTTCAACGCGGGCTTCAACTACCTGCTGCCGACGCCCGTGGAATGGGGGCGCATGACCTTCGCCGGCAACTACGCTTGGAGCGATGAAACCTTCGGCAATAACGGTCAGCCGGATTCTGCTCAGCGTACCGTGCCCAATTGTGTTGTGAGCCCGGAGAACAATTGTATGGTGAGCCTCGGACGCCACACCTTCGAGAGCCGGGGCGAAGCGGACTTCTCCCTGACCTGGGAAAACGATGTGGTGGATGTGGCCGTCTTCGTGAAGGACGCCTTCCATTCCGGCAACTACCTGGCCAACTCGGTGGATGTCACAGTGTTCTGGTTCGGCGCAGTGGCGCCTGGTCGCACCTGGGGCGTGGAACTGACGCGACGCTGGTTCTGAGCGCGCATCACGCACACTCACTTGGCCGCCCCCTGCGCGCCGCATCTGCATGCGCCCCCGCCCGCGCTGCTTTCACGGGCGGCGCGGGCCCGCTCGGCTGCCCCCCGTATCGAATCTGCATGTGGCGC
>CAZJXU010000246.1:0-2224 GCA_964550095.1 uncultured Spirochaetales bacterium
GCCAGGCTGCGGCTTCAGGTGCGGCTGCGGAACGCGCCGCCCGGCAGCAGGTCGCCACGCAGCCCCCCGGCGGCGGGCGCTTCACCGTCCAGGTGGGAGCCTTCATCAGGGAGCGCTCCGCACGCGATCTGGTCGTCAAACTCAATGGACAGGGCTTTGACGCGTATCTCTTTGAAGGTACCGGCAATGCGGACGAGGCGCGTTTCAAGGTGCGGGTCGGGGCCTTTTCCACGCGGCGCGCGGCGGAGCGCATGCGTACCCGTCTCAGGGAAGAACAGGGTCGGGATAGCTTTGTCGCAGGGCTGAGTCGCCCATGAACACCGATCACATCCGCAACTTCTGCATCATCGCGCACATCGACCATGGCAAGAGCACCCTGGCCGATCGTCTGCTCGAGGCCACCGGTTCGCTGGGCGAGCGCGAAAAGCGCGACCAGTTCCTGGACAAGATGGAACTGGAGCAGGAGCGCGGCATCACCATCAAGGCGCAGACCGCGCGCATGATCTGGCGCGCCCGGGACGGCCAGGAGTACCTGCTGAACCTGATCGACACGCCCGGCCACGTGGACTTTTCCTACGAGGTTTCGCGCGGCCTGCAGGCCTGCGAAGGCGCCGTGCTGGTGGTGGACGCCTGCCAGGGCATCGAGGCCCAGACCCTGGCTAACGCCTACCTGGCGCTGGACGCAGACCTGGAAATGATTCCCGTCGCCAACAAGGTGGACTTGCCGTCGGCGGACATCGCCGGCGTCAGCAGGGAGCTCGAAGACGTGCTCGGTTTTCCGTCGGAGCAGGTGCTGGCCGTCTCCGCCAAGCAGGGGCAGGGCATAGAAGAACTGCTGGAGCGCATCGTGCGCGACATTCCGCCGCCGACCGGCGACGCCGCAGCGCGTACCCGCGCGCTGGTCTTCGACGCCTGGTTTGATTCCTACGTGGGGGTGGCGGCGCTGGTGCGCGTGGTGGACGGCGGCCTCGCGCGCGGCGACAAAATCCGCCTGATGTCGGGTGGGGCGGAGCACGAAGTGCAGGCGCTGCACGTGATCGATCCGCACCCGCGCCGGGTGGCCAGGCTTGGCGCGGGCGAAGTGGGCGTGGTGACCGCGGGCATCAAGACCATGGACGCGGTGAAAATAGGAGACACCATCACGCACGCCGGGCGCCCGGCGGCAGAGCCTTTGCCCGGCTTCCAGGAAGTCAAGCCGATGGTCTTTTCGGGCCTGTACCCGGTGGACCCTGCGGATTACCCGAACCTGAAAGCCGCGCTGGAAAAGCTGCGGCTGAACGACTCCTCCTTTCACTACGAACTCGAAACCAGCGCCGCGCTCGGCTTTGGCTTTCGCTGCGGCTTCCTGGGTTTTTTGCACTGCGAAATCATCCAGGAGCGCCTCGAGCGCGAGTACAACCTGACCCTGATCACCACGGCGCCGACGGTGCGCTACCGGGTCACCACCCGGGACGGCGAGGTGAAAGAAATCGCCTCGCCCGCCGAGCTGCCCGCCATGAACGAACTGGACCGCATCGAAGAGCCGCTGATACTGGCCACCATTCACGTGCCGCAGGAATACGTGGGCGCGGTGATCACGCTGTGCCAGGCGCGCCGCGGCCGCCAGCGCGACATGAACAGCTATGCCTCGCGTGTGCAAATTCGCTACGAGCTGCCGCTGGCCGAGGTAGTGGCCGACTTCCACGACCGCATCAAGAGCGCCACGCGGGGCTACGGCTCCTACGACTACGACCTGGTCGGCTACCAGCCCTCAAAGCTGTCCAAGCTCGACATCCTGGTTAACGGCGATCCGGTGGACGCCTTTTCGCTGATCGTGCACCGGGAGATGGCGCAAAGCCGGGGCAAGGAACTGGTGCACAAACTCAAAGAGTTCATTCCGCGCCAGATGTTCGAAGTGGCGATACAGGCCGCCATCGGCTCGAAAATCATCGCGCGCTCCACCGTGCGCGCCCTGCGCAAGAATGTAACCGCCAAGTGCTACGGCGGAGACATCACGCGCAAACGCAAACTCCTGGAGCGGCAAAAAGAAGGCAAGCGCCGCATGAAGCGGGTGGGCGCCGTGGACATTCCCCAGGAGGCCTTTCTTGCAGTACTCAAACTCGGAGAAGATGAATGAAGCGCCGCCGTGACCGGAAACAGCGAAAGCGGGACCAGCAGCAGCAGGATCGGCATGAGCAGGATCAGCGGCAGCGGGGTCAGCATGAGCGGGATCAGCAGCAGGATC
>CAZJXU010000247.1:0-2719 GCA_964550095.1 uncultured Spirochaetales bacterium
CGCCTCAGTCATACACCACCCGGAAGCCTATGGCCGAGGAGCGGTAGTTCAGCGGGGTCAGGCGGCCGAAGAAGCTGCCGGTGGTGCGCGGGCCGGGCAGGAGCCAGTTGCCGCCCTGCACCCACACTGCAAGGCCGCCCCGGTCGGTGGCGATGCTGCGCGTCCACTCGGAGAGATTGCCCGCCAGGTCGTGCACGCCTGCCGCGCTGCGGTCACGCTCTGCCGCGCCGCAGCGGCGCGGGCCGGGCGGGTCGTCGCTTTCCGCGCTGACCGCCGCGCCGGCTTCGTATTCGCGGCCCCAGGGCCAGGCGTTGCCCCCCGGCCCGGCCGCGCTTAACTGCCACTCTTCCCGGGTGGGCAGCCGCCCGCCCGCCCAGCGCGCAAAGGCGTCCGCGGCCCACCAGTTCACGCCGCTCACGGGCAGGTCCAGCTCGGCGCGCTGCGCTTCCCAGTTCTGCGGCGTATAGTCGGTGTGACGCGGCTCGCGCTCGTTGGCGAACAGGCCGAGCCGCACCAGCACGTCGCGCATAAAGCGCTGGTATTCACGGCGACTGACTTCGCAGCGGTTCATGTTGATCTCACGCGGCGCATCGGCCTCGCTTTGCACAGCGAGCTTGACGGAGGCCAGCGCGCCCGCTTCGCCGAGCAGCGCGGAAAGCTGCGGCAAGCGGGCATCCGGGGGCAGCCCCACGCGGTAGCGTCCACCCGCGATGCGCGCCGTTTTCGTCCGCGCGCCCCAGGGCATGCGCGATGCAGGCCGACGCTCATACACGCAGCGAAATCCCAGGTGATGACTGCGTATGGTGGGTTCGATCTCCAGCCAGGCCGCGGAGAGCGCGTAGAGCGGGCGCGCGCCGCTGCGGACCGCCGGGGCGCCGTGCGCGGCGGGCTTGCGAAAGCGGGCGTCCACGCTGAGCCCGCCCCGGCTCCACTCCATGGCGTTGTTCGCAAGGTCGTGCACGCCTTCCGGCGAGTCGGTGGCGGGATGCGTGCCGCACACCTGCGCGGCGTTGCGATTCGGATCCTGGTAGGGCCAGGCGTCGGCGCTCCATGCATCGCCCCAGGGGTAGAGGCGCCCCTCCCTGCCCGCGGCCGCGGCTTCCAGTTCTTCGGCCCAGGGCAAACGCCCGCCCGCCGCTTCGCAATAGGCGGCGGCGCCAAAGTAGTTGACGCCTCCCGCGGGCGACTTCAGCAAGCCCGCTATGCGGTGGCCGGTGGATTCGCTGCGCAGGTCGGCGGGCAACTCGCCCTCCGGCGCAGCGGCCTCGCGCCAGGCCCCGAAGCGCTCGAAGTCCTCCTGGCTCACTTCGCACGCGTCGATCCAGAAGCGCGTGAGATCCACTTCGGCGACGGGGCGCAGCAGGCGCGCGCGCAGCTCGGGGTCGGCGCCGATGATGCCGAGGTGCTTTTGCACCTGCGCGTCCAGGGCGACGGCGCGCGCGCTTTGCGCCGGGCGGATGCCGAGATACACCCGCACCGTGTCCGCCCCCGCAAGGCCGGGACCAAAGCGGGTCAGCAGCAGCGATGCAGCAGCCAGCACCATGAAGAGCAGGAGCAACAGGCGGCTGCGATTCATCGGCGGATGCGCCCGGCGCCAAAGAGCAGGGCCGTGAGCCCGCACAGCCCCAGCACGCCGTAGAGCAGCAGCAACCAGCCGCGCGTGCCGAAGACGGGCGCGAGGTAGGGGCTCGCCAGCACCCTTCCTGAGAGGCGCGCGCGATTGGCCTCGCCCTGGATGTGCAAACGCCCGGCGTCATCCAGGGAAGCGAGCACAAAGCCCACGATGAAGTCGTCGAGTTCCGGGGCGATGTACACCACGGCGCGCCAGCGCGCCTGTTCGGGCTGCTGTTGCGCAGGCGGCAGCAGCAAAATGGAATCCCAGTCGAGCGTGACCTGCAGGCCGCGCCAGATGCCCGGGTGCGAATTCAGGCTGAGCACGGGCCGCGCCTCCTGGGGCTGCCAACCCTCCTCCGCTTCGGGAGCGGTCAGCAGCGATGCTTCCACCAGCAGGCGATTGGGATGAATCGCGAGCGCCGTGTCGGCGCCGGCCTCGCCGGTTTCGTGGTAGATGGCGAGCTTCGGGTTTTCGTTCTCGTAGGGCATGGCGCCGAAAGCGGCGATGTCGTAGGCGAGACCCTGCACGATCTGGAACTCCGCCTCCGAGAGTTCGGGCGGCGCCTGCAGCAGTTCGACAATGCGCCGGTGAAAGTTGTGAATGTCCGCGCTCGGCGAGGCGCCGGCGTCGTAACGCGCCTGCAGCTCGCCTGCAAAACGCAGCAGAGCGGCCAGCGCGCCCCCTGCTCCCGCTTCGCTGCCGAGGTCCAGCGGCAGGGGCATGGCGTTTTCCGGGTCCAGCGAATCGGGGCTGGCGATGCGCATGCGCAGCCCCCCGCCTGCGTCCTGTGGAAAGCCTCCCCCCGGGCCGAACAGTCCGCCCCGGCCGCTGCCCTGTCCGCTGCGCGCGCCGGGAAAACTCGCAGAGCCGCCGCTGCCGCCTGCGCCCATGCCGCCGCCGCCCATGCCACCGCTGCCGCCCGGGCCGCCTCCTCCACCACCCATGCCGCCGATGCCGCCGCCGAGGCCCCCGGCGCCGCCCATGCCGTCTGCGCCGCCGGCGCCGCCTCCGCTTCCGGAAAGCGATGCGCCGGCGGGGAAGTTGCTGTTGGCGCCGCCGCCGGTTCCGGCCAGGCCGCCGCCCAGACCCTGTCCATCGCCGCCT
>CAZJXU010000248.1:0-9386 GCA_964550095.1 uncultured Spirochaetales bacterium
CACGGCCGGGTGCGGCCCGCCCTCGGCCGGGCGCGCCAGGTAGCCGCCCATGCGGGCGCCGCCCACCTCGATTTCCACGCGCTCACTCTGAATCTGCTGCTCGCTCATGACGGGTGTCTCCTTTGGGGCCGCAGGATAGCAACCCGCTTGGCAGGCGGACGTTGGCCGCCCGAACCGGGAATTCAGGCCGACAGGTAGCGCTGCAGCTCCGCGTGAAAGTGGCGCAGCCGCTGTTCCTGCTCGCCCCAGAGCTGCCCCCGAAAGCCCCTCGAGCGCACCCCCTGCTGCACGATGGGCAACAGGGCTGCGTCCTGGCTGAGGATCAGGCCCAGGTTGCCGTCTTCGCCCGCCGCAAAGCGCTCAATGGGCGGGCGCGTCTTTCCGCTGGTGTCCGTGTCTTCGGGCAGGCCCATCCAGTCGGGTACCGGCTCGCCGTCACCCAGGATCTCGACCAGGGTCATGGTGCTGTAGAAGAAGCGCTCCGGGTCCCGGGGATGCGGCAGGAAGCGCATCAGGAACACGCCCTCCGGGTGACAGCCAATCTGCACGTTGGGGAAGATGCCCGTGGCCCAGCTATCGCTGAGCTGCCCGTCGCACAGCGCCTTGTAGCGCTCGCCGCTGCGCTTGCGCTTGCCTTCCTGCATGGCGGCCCGCACGCCGCGCGCATCGCCTTGGTAAGCGTCCGGGTCCACACCGGCGGAAGCCAGCATGCCGGAAAGTCCCTCGTTCATCGTCTCCTGGTCCTCGATGCGGGGGCTGATTTGTCCGAAGGGCACTATCATGCGGCCGGCGCCGTGCGGGTACAGGTCGTACTGGACGTTCAGGTCGCCCATCACGTAGTTGGTCTCGGGATGCACCGCGTGCAGGTGGTAGCTCTCGTAAAAGGCCTCCACCCCGATCTTCCAGTTGGCCAGCCACTCGGTTTCGATGTGGCGCACCACCTTCATGCGGTCGATGCGATAGCCCTCGAGGTAGCCCTCGGGCAGGCCGATGCGCTCCTTCAGAGGCGGGGCGTCCGGGTCCATGTTGATGAACACCAGGCCCGCGTACTCTTCGCAGCGCACGCTCGCAAGTGCGCGTGCGTTTTCGATCACCTCGGGCCGGAAGCTCTCCCGGTCGGTCAGGTGAACCAGCTCCCCCTTGTTGTTGTAGCACCAGGAGTGAAAGGGGCAGACAAAGCGCGAGCGCTTGCCGAAGGGCTCGCTGACCAGCCGCGTGCCCCGGTGAATGCAGATGTTGTAAAAAGCCTGCACGCCCTCTGTGCTGCGGGTCACCAGGAAGGACTCGTCGCCGATCTCGAACAGGAAGAAGCTGCCGACTTCGGGCAGGTCCGAGGAAACGCCGGCGAGCAGCCACGCCTTCGGCCAGAGGCGCTCCCACTCCAGCTTCATGGCGGCCGGGTCGTAATAACACGATGGGTCATAGACCTCGACGCCGTTGTCGATGTGGGGCTGCTTGGCCTCCAGCGAATCGGCGGGCGCCTCGGGGTTCAGCACCGGGCCCCCTTCGTGCGTTCCGTAGTGCAATGCCATGACGGGTTCCTCCTGTTCAGGTGCAGGGGTGAAAAACCGGAAGTTTCTGATCTTCCGACCACTGCTGAAACGTCGCTTCGACCCGATCGCCGATGCGCAGCGCATCCACCTCGGACGTGATCACATGACTCATCATGGTGGGCCCCTCGTCGAGTTCGATCAATGCAACCACGTAAGGGACCAGCGCCTCGTAGGCGGGGGTAATCGGAATGCGAATCACGGTGAAGCTCTTCACCCGGCCCCACCCCGATGCCGCTTCGAAAGAAAGCCGCGCGCCGCCACAGGCCGTGCACAGGATGCGCGGATAGAACTGCCAATGCCCGCAGCCGTCGCAGCGCTGCAGCAGCAGGCGTTCTTCGTTGCAGCCCTGCCAGTAGGGCAGGCTCTCGGCCCCCGGCCGGGGCAGAAACTTTTCGGCTGCGTCGCTCATCACGGCGCCCTGCCGAGTATCAGCGTGCAATGACTGGAGAGGATGCCGCCCTGGGCGTGCACCAGCGCCGTCTCGGCGCCGGGTACGCTGCGTTCGGGCGGCAGCTCCCTGCGCAACTGTCGCACCGCCTCGGTCAGCGCGAACATCGAGCCCGGGTTTCCGGGGTGGCAGTGCGAGAGCAGACCGCCGTGCGTGTTGACGGGCAGCTCGCCGCCCATTCGCGCGCGTCCTTCCGCCACGAAGGCGCCCGCTTCTCCGCGCGGGCAAAAGCCCAGGTCTTCGAGTTCGATCAGCACCACCGGCGTGAAACAGTCGTAGAGCCCGGCGAAGTCTATATCCTTCGGTCCGAGCCCCGCCATGCGGTAGGCGCGCCTGCCTGCCTGCTCGGCGCCGCTGCGCGTGAGCTGCTTCGCCTGGCTGATGTGCTCGTGGCCGCGGCCCTCGCCCGCGCCCAGCAAATACACCGGGGGCCGCGCCAAATCGCGCGCACGCTCCTTTGTAGTCAGCACCAGCGCCGCGCCTCCGTCGGAGACCAGCGAGCAATCCAGCAGGCGCAGGGGGTCGGCGATCATGCGGCTGGAAAGCACGTCGTCCACGCTGATCGGTTTTTGCATTTGCGCGGCGGGGTTCTGCGCGGCGTGGCGGCGCGCATCCACCGCCACCGCCGCGAAGTGCTCGGGTGTCGCGCCGTACTCATGCAGGTAGGCCTTTGCGATCAACGCGTAGTAGCCGGCCACCGTCGAGCCGTAGGGGGTTTCGAACTCCGGGTGCCCCGAAGAGGACTGCACGATCAGCGCCTGCTCGCGGCGCATCCCGCTCTTCAGCGAATCCGCCATCGACACCACCACCACTTCGCAAAGCCCGCTGTGCACGGCCAGGGCCGCCTGATACACGGCGGCGAAGGCTGCGCCGCCTCCAACCGCCATGCCCACGCAGTAAGGCGGCGCTATCTGCAAATACTCCGCCACGGTTTCGGCGTGGTACATGCGCGGGTCGGCCATGCTGTTGCATGTCACCAGGCCATCTACGTCTTTCCTTTCCAGGCCCGCGTCGGCCAGCGCGGCAAGCGCCGCTTCCGCGCACAGGCGCACCGGGCCCTTGCCCGGCAGCTTGCCGACCTCGGTGTCGGCCACACCCGCAATCGCGACTTGTCCGCGCAGGTTCTCCATCAGTACAGCACGGCGCGCGCCGTACCCGGCGTCAGCACCTCGCCCTCCCGGTTTTTGACAAAGAGCGTAAGCTCGACTTCCTTCCCGTCCGCATGCACGGCGCTGACTTCGCCGCCGGCGCACAAAGTCTCGCCCAGATAGGCGGCCCGGCGGTTGGAGTACTCCAGCCGCACGATGCGCCCCGCATCGCCCAGCCATTCATCTACGCAGCGGGCCAGCCAGTCGCCCATCAGCGGCCCCGGAATCACCAGCCCCGGGTAGCGCTCCACATCCACCGCGTAGGGCAAGTCGTAGTGAATGCGGTGCGCGTTCCAGAGCGCCGCGTTGTACAGGAAGAGCTGCACGTTATCCGGCGTGTGCTGCGTTTCGGGCAGCGCGCTTCCGACGGTGGGGGTGAGCGGGGGGTTCTGTGTCATCGCAGAATCCTCGTGGTTTTTTCGGTGATCACCGGCGCGCCGTCCGGCCGGGTGATCTCCAGCAGCACTTCGTAAAAAATCAGCGGGCCGGAGCGGCCGGATTTTTCGTAGATGTCGGTCAGGGTCCGGACCGCCTGCAACTCGTCGCCCGCGCGGATTTTGTCGTGGTAATCGATCTCCAGGCCGCCCGCCATGGCGCGCTCCAGCGGAAACTTCGGCAGCAGGGTGTCGATGGAGACGCCGTCGGGCGTGAGCTTTTCCATTTCCACCACGTCCCAGAACAGCGCCACGTGAAAGAGCGGCGGCGCTTCGTCGCCCTGCAGGTACCTGGCCTGGGTCTGCCCCGTAGCCACGGCATACTTGCGAATCTCGCGGCGCGTGGCGACTTCCACGCGCGGCGGCAGCCTGCGACCGATTGCGGCGCGCAGCTCATCCGTTAAAAGCCCGCTCATACCCCGCGCTCCCGGTCGGCCCAGTAAGGCGTGCGCAGCTCGCGCTTCAGTATTTTTCCGGTGGGCGCCTTGGGCAGGCTCTCCACGAAATCCACCGAGCGCGGTTTCTGGTAGGAGGCCAGGTGCTTGCGGGCGGTGTCGATGATTTCCTGTTCGGTCGCGTGCATGCCGGGCTTCAGCACCACCACCGCCTTCACCGCCTCGCCCCACTCCTCGTCGGGAACGCCGATCACCGCCGCTTCCAGCACCGCTTCGTGCCGGTGGATGGCCGCTTCCACCTGGGTGGAGTAGATGTTCTCCCCGCCGGAGATAATCATGTCCTTGGCCCGATCGACAATGAACACGTAGCCGTCTTCGTCCCAGCTCGCGATGTCGCCGGTGCGCATCCAGCCGCCCTGCAGGGTTTCCCGGCTGAGTTCCGGTTTCCTCCAGTAACCGAGCATGTTGGCTTCCGAGCGCACCGTAATCTCGCCGGTGCTTTTTCCGTCTCTCGGTACCTCGCGGCCCTCGCCATCGACCAGCCGCACCCGGGTCACAAAGCCCTGGCGGCCGCAGGAAGCCAGGCGCTGCGGGTTCACGCCGGAAGCTGCATCCCGGTGATCTTCCTGCGAGAGGAAGGTCATGGTCATGCCCTCGGTCTGCCCGTAGCCCTGGATCAGCGTGCAGGGAAAGGCATCCAGCGCCGCCTTGACCACGGTGGCAGGCATCGGCCCGCCGCCGTACTGGATGTTGCGCAGGCTGGAAATGTCGTAAGCGGAGAAGTTGTCCACCGCCATCATCCAGTTCAGCATGGTGGTGATGCCGAGGAAGGCTGAAACCCGTTCGTTCTGAACGAGATCCAGCGCCAGCTTCGGCTCGAAGGTCATCAGCACCACCGGGCAGCCGTGCGCCATGTAGTTCATGGCCAGCGCCACCGGAATGTGAAACATCTGCCCGGTGAGCATGTACACGTCGCTCGGCACGATGCGCTCTGCAACCGTCTGGTTGAGCATGCCGGCCCACAGGCTCTTGTGGGAATGCAGGGCGCCCTTGGAGACTCCCGTGGTGCCACCGGTGTACAGGATCAGGGTCGGGTCGTCATCGCCCGTGGCCCTCGAGGCCGGGGGTTCATCGTCCTTCCCCCCCATCACCAGCGCTTCGAAGCTGCCGTCGCTCGCATCCCCGAACTCGAACCAGTGCGGCGCATCGAAGGCGCGCTTCAGTTCCTCGACCTCGCCCCTGAATTCGTCGGAAGAAACCACCACGGAGGGCTCGCCGTCTTCCAGGATGCGCGCCATTTCCGGCGGCGCCAGGCGCCAGTTCAGGGGCTGGGCGATGAAGCCGGCGCGCGCGCAGGCGTAATACACTTCGAAATACTCGATGGCGTTCTTCGCCACCACTGCAACCCGCGCGCCCTTTTCCAGGCCGAGCCCGGCCAGGCCGTTCGCCAGGCGCCGCACGCGCTCGTCCAGTTGGCCGAAGCTCACCCGGCGGCCGGTGGCGGAATCGATCAGCGCTTCCCGCGCCGGGTCCAGCGCCGCCCACTTTTCCGGAATGGTTCCGATATTCATCGTGTGCTTTCCCGCGCCGCCCGTAATCGTCCGTCGCCGTCGCTCGTATTGTCGCTGCCCGGGTCTCCCGGCGCCCCGGCCCGGCCCGCCGGGCTTTCGTCAGTAGGGCATGTCCAGGTCAACGCGCCGTTCCGCAAGCAGCCAGCCCTGCTTCGTGCGCTGCACCCGGTCCCGGTAGTAGCCGCTGGTCACCAGGCGGATGGCGCCCTTTTCCACCGCGGTGAGGGTCAGGTTGGAAATCACCGTCGCTGCCCCTTCGCCTTGTTCGCGAATCATCGCGTTGGTGGTTATGTGGCGGCGCTGGTCGGTCTGCTCGGCCATGGAACTGCGCATCAGCTCCATGATCGCCGCGCGGCCTTCGAAGCGGTTTTCGCCATCGATGCCCGCGATGTTGACAATGAACACCGCGTCTTCGGTGAAGCAGCTTTCCAACTGGTCGAAGTCGTGCTCGTCCAGCGCGTAGGCCGAGCGGGCGAGCAACTCGTGAATGGCGAGACGATCTTCCGTGTTCATCATGAACTCCCGGGCTGCATGCCCAATATGTCCAGCGTCCCCCGCCAGGCCAGCGAGCCTCCGTCGATCAGCCACACCACGCCGTTGACGAAACTCGATTCGGGGCCCGCCAGGAAGCACACCAGCTCCGCCACGTCCACGGGCTGACCCAGGCGCGGCACCAGGTGGGTGGCGGTCATGGTGCCGATCATGGCCTCCGCATCGGGCGCCGCATCGAGAAACTTCGTCACCATGTTGGTCTCGACGGATGCCGGGCAGTAGCAGTTCACCCGTATCTTGCGCGGCGCCAGCTCGACGGCCAGGTGCCGGGTGAGCAGCGCGATGCCGCCCTTGCTGGCGCCGTAGGCGTTGCAGTTGGGGTAGCCGGTCCAGGATGCGGTGGAGCCGGCGTTGATGATGGAGGCCTGCTCGCTTTTCGAAAGGTGAGGCAGGGCGTACTTGGCGCACAGCCAGGCGCCCACCAGGTTCACCCCGAGGATCTTTTCGAAGGTGGCGCGGGACATGCTTTCCAGGTCCACGCCCTCGTCCAGCATCGATTCGTGAATGCCCGCGTTGTTGTGCAGCACGTCAATGCCGCCCATGGCCTCGGCGGCGCCTTGCATCAGCGCCTGCACCTGCGATTCGTCCGACACGTCGCAGGGGATGTAGTGCGCTTCCCCGCCCGCCGCGCTGATCTCTTTTACCAGCGCCTCGCCCGCCTCGTGGTTCACGTCGGACACCACAACCTTCGCGCCCCGCGAGGCGGCCAGGCGGGCGGTCCCGGCGCCGATGCCGCTGGCCGAGCCCGTAATCACGAATCGCAGACCTGTTACGCCCATCTTGCGCCTGCCTCGCTGTTTGCTGATTGAGCCGCCGACCAGGAACGTACCGCGCCCCCGCGCCCCGGGTTATTCGCCGAAGCGGAAGCCGAGCTCGACGCCGTAGGTACGCGGGTCGCCGTACTTGGTCATGATCCAGAGCGCCGCCACGGGCAGCTCGCCGATGCGGTAGCGGTCGTCGCTCAGGTTGCGCCCGTAGAAGCGGATGAACCAGTTCTCATCGGGGCGGGAGTAATGGAAGCTCGCATTCAGCAGCGTGCGCGAATCGGTGAGGCCGTCCTGGTCCGGCGTCACGTTGGAATACGCGAAGATCGCCTCGCTCTCGTAGCTGACGCCGACCGAACTGCGCAGCTCGCCGCCCCAGAGCAGCAGGGTGTGCGACAGGTCCAGGGCGCCCATCATCTCCGGGGCGCGGTTGACATCCCGTCCGCTCAGGTCAACATCAATCGTTCCATCGAAGTTGGTGTCCGCTTCGAAGGAATCGTAATCCGTATTCAGGAAGCCCCAGTTGGCGTTCAGTTCCACGTCCCAGGGCAGCAGGGCAGCCAGCTCCACTTCCAGTCCGTAGGCGCTCATTTCCGCGGCGTTGTAGAAGCGGGTTTCCTGGAACTCCGCTCCTTGGGAGTTGACGAAGGTGGAGTTCAGGGTGCGCTGGGCATCCTCGTAGGCCACGTAGAAAGCGGCCAGATCCAGCCGCACCCTGTCGTTCAGGTCGAACTTCACGCCCAGCTCCAGGGAGTCGGCCAGCTCCGGGTCGGTGGGCGCCGCCGATTGCGGGGTGACTTCGATGCCGGCCGTGCCGGTCTGGTCGTTGTAGGCGCCGCTCTTGAAGCCCCGGGCGTAGGTGAGGTAGTAGTAGATGTCCTCGGAGACGTTCCAGGAGGCGGTGATCCTCCAGGTGGGCTCTTCCCACGAGCGCTCGTGCGAAAGCACGCCTGCGGGCCAGCGGTCGAAATCCGCCGCGGCCAGCGGGCTGCCGAGCGCGCGCCAGTCCAGTCTCGCATCGGGTATCCTGACCGTCACCATCTCTCCATCGACTTCTCTTTGCGCTTCGACCCCTCCGCCGAGCCACTGAATAAAGCGCTGGTTGCGACCGCGCCACTTCTTCTTTTCATCCGTGTAACGGAAGCCGGCGGCAAGGCTGAAGTGCTCGCTGACCGCGTAGGTCACATCGGCGAACGCCGCCCAGTTGGAGGCCTTCTGCTCGTTGCAGAGCACCTGCGGATTGTCGTTCCAGCCATATCCCGCCGGAATGGGGTCTTCCTCGCCCTGGTAGAGACCCGTGGCGGTACCAAAAAAATCGACAAAGCCGAGCGCCTGCAGCACGCAGAAGGTGGTTTTGTCCCGCTGGTAGAAGACGCCGGAGACCAGGTCCAGCCTGTCTCCGAGACGGGTGGCGAGGCGCAGCTCCTGCTGGAAGGTCTCCCGGTCGTCGTCGCGCGTGGCGTCGAAGAGCGATCCGTAGATTTCTCCGGTGTAGGTGCTGGGCAGGCGCGACTCCTGCTTCCGGTGGCCGGTGACGGAATAGAGGGTGGTTTCGCCCATCACGTTCCATTCGAGGTTCAGGTAGATGCCGTCCACGTCCACGCGGTGCCCATCGGACATGTTGAGCAGCAAATCGTCGCGCTCACTGATCGCCGCCACGTCGAGCGGGTCGCCCGGTTCCCTCACAAAACCGAGGAGGGCGTACACGAGCGTACTGCCCGGAGGTGTATTGTTGACCACCGGCGGCGAATCGCCGTCATCGCGAATCATCTCGTAGGTGAGCAGGGCCGAAAAGTCATCGTTCGGCGTCCACAGCGCCTTGGCGCGGCCCGAAAACACGTTGTCGCCGCCCAGGCTGCGACCATCGCCGGCAATGGTTTCTCCTCCCGAGACATACGAAGCCCCGTTCTTGTAGTAGCCGTCGGAGCGAATGTGCACGCCCGCCACGCGCAGCGCCAGCGTGTCATTCACGGGCAGGTTGAACGCAACGCGCTCTTCGTAGCGACCGTAGCTCGCCACCTTGGCGCGCAGATCCACTTCCCAGCCGTCGAAGTGCGGGCGCTTGGTGCGCACGTTGATCACGCCGCCCGTGGTGTTTTTGCCGAACAGGGTGCCCTGCGGCCCGCGCAGCACTTCGACCTGCTCGATGTCGAACATCTCCAGCACCTGGGTCTGGATGTGCGGCACCACGAAGTCATCGACGGTGACCCCAACCTGCGGGTCTTCATAGACGATGATGGAGGTCTGGCCGACGCCGCGTATCGCAAAGGCGGCCGCGTTGAAACCGGCCGGCTTGCCCGCAGAGAAGTTGGGCACCAGGGTCGCTATGTCGCCGAGGTCCCGGGGCGACAGCGCCTCGATGCGCGAATCGCTGATGGCAGTTACGGCAACCGGCGTGGTCTGAATGTCCACCTCGCCGCGCCGGGTTGCGGTAACGACGATTTCCTCCAGCCCCTCGGGCTCGTCCTGGGCCGCAGCCTGATGGGCCGGCGCCAAAAGCAAAAGGGCCAGGGCAAGGGGC
>CAZJXU010000249.1:0-4095 GCA_964550095.1 uncultured Spirochaetales bacterium
TCGAAAGGCAGCGGAACGCAAGGCGGCGCCTGCATCGAAGCAACCCACAGCCCGAAAGCCCGCGCCTGGAAAGGCAGCGGATCGCAAAGCCACGCCGGGCAAGGCCGCGGCTGAAAAAGCAAGGGACCGAAAGGCAACGCCCGGCAAGGCGACGGATCACAAGGCGGCGCCCGCCGGGAGCGGCGTTGCCGAGCAAAAGCCCCGGGCGAACCGGCCTTCCATCAAGAAGACCGCTGCGAAAATGGCTGCTGCGAAACAACAGGCGACGCAGGCGAAGCCGCGCCCTCCGAGGCGCCGCCCGAGCGCAGCGGAAAGACGCAAGCCCCGCTTTGCGCCTGCAGTGCCTGCCAGCCCGGCGCCCAAGCCGAAGCTCGGTTACAAGTGGGTGTGCTACCGCTGTCAGGTCCGCTTCTACGACCTGGAACGCACGCCCGCGATATGTCCGAAGTGCGAGGCCAACCAGCACGAGCAGCCGCTGGAGAACACCAAGCCGCCGTCGCCGACCCCGGCCCCGCCGCCCAAGGAAAAGAAGGCGAGCGGTTCCAACCTCGCCTATCTGGAAGCGGAAGAAGCCGAAGACGAATTCGGAGATGCGGACGAAGAAGCCGATATCGACATTGACGAGCTGGGCGACACCGCGCTCGGCATTGTGCGCAGCCCCGACATGGACGACGACTGAGCATCCCCGCGCGAGCCGGCAGTTACCCCCGCGGGACGGCCCGAATTTCGCAGACCCGAAACGCCCCGCGGCGATATGTTCGGTGATTGCCTAAATCAATTTCACACCAAGTCGCCCGCGCGGCGGGAAAAGAAATAGCACGAACGAGCGCCCGCGATTCGGAAACTGCACCATCACGGACAAGTCCGCTCGCCCCCACCGACGGAAAACGCAAAAGCGCGAACGAGCCCCCGGCCCTAACATCGGAGAACTGCAAAAGCCAGGCCGCCCACCCGCGGATCGTGAAGCTGAAAAAACACGGACAAGCACCCTGCCCCACCACCGGGAAAAGCAAAGCTCGCTGGCGCCAGGCGCCTGTGCGAACCGCCCTTTCCATACCCATACAACAGGCGGCACACTTCCTGTTCATACAGCAGGCGATACATTCCTGCTCATGTAGCAGGCAGTACACTTTCTACTCATACAGCAGGCGGCACACTTCCTGCTCATACGGCAGGTGGTACACTTCTACTCATACAGCAGGCGATACATTTCCTGCTCATACAGCAGGTGATACATTTTCTGCTCATGTAGCAGGTGGTACATTTTCTACTCATACAGCAGGCGGTACACTTCCATGCTGCGCAGAACGCGCCGCACGTAGCCGCGCGTCTGGGCGAAGGGAATGGCCTCCACCCATTCGTCATCCGCCGTCTCGGGGGCGGCTTCGACCAGCCATTCCTCTACGGCGTCGGGCCCCGCGTTGTAAGCGGCCACGGCGGCAGACAGGCGGCCGTCGAAACGCTGCAGCAACTCGGCCAGGTACCAGGCGGCCAGTTGCAGGTTCTTTTCCGGCTCGAAGAGATCATCCGGCTTGAAACGGCGCAAACCCACCTGCTCGGCCAGGATTTCTCCCGTCGCCGGCATGATCTGGGCCAGCCCGCGCGCGCCGGCGACCGAGATCACCTCCGGTCGGTAGCCGCTCTCTTCGCGCATCACCGCGAACAGCAAGGCGGGCTGCAAGGCTGCCAGGCGCCTGGCGGAGTCTTTGTCATCGATGAACACCGCACGCGCGCGCTCTACCGCCCAGTTCACTTCTGCGTTGAATGCAGGCGGCCAGGCCGCAGCCCAGAGCGCCGGCGCCGTTCGTTCTTTGGTGACAGGACCCTGCGCCAGGTACTGCACGTTCACGCCGCCGTTCAGGGCGACCTGCTGCGCCTGGCGCCAGGCGCCCACCCCCTGGAAAAATTCCGCCAGCAGCGCGCGGTCGAAAATGTCCTGGTACGCGGGCGCAATCTGTTCCCGGTCTTTCTGCTCCTGCGCCTGCTTCTGCTGTTCCTGCGCCTGCTCCTGTGCGTCCTCACCGCCGAGCGCGAGCCATATTTCCTGTACCGCGTCGTCGTGCAGCCCGGCGCTGATCAGGATGCGCGTGCGCTTCAGGACAGTCAGCGGGATGGAAGCGCTCTCGACGCGCATGGTGTTCGCAGCGTTTTCCAATACGCGCTGGTAGTTCCTGGCTCTTCCGCCGCGGCCGAGCTGTTCCCTCGCGCGCATGCCGTAATAACTGAGGGGGAATTCCCCGGCGATGGCGGCGAAGGCCTGCCTGCCCGCGCGCCTCCTGCCGCCCGGCCCCTGCTCCCGGCTGCGGGCAGCCCAGTAACGACCGCGCAGCCTCTCCAGGGGCTCACCTTCCGCAGCGAGCCCGTCGAAGTGCGCGGTCGCTTGCGCGAAGTCCCCCGCGCGGTAGGCGTTCCAGCCGAGCCGCCACAAGGCATCGCGCAGGTATTCGCCGTCATCGACGCTGCGGTACAGCGCGTTCGCCCGCTCCGGTTCGCTTTCCTCGAGCAGCGTGCCTGCCAGGTAGCGCGCATTCACCGCCGGCTCGCCCCCGCCCCCGGCGAGCGCTTCGAAGCTCTCCACGGCTGCATCGATGTCGCCGTAGCGCGCCTGGGTGCGCGCCACTTGGTAGAGCACCATGCGCTCGGGGTCGAAGCCCTCCGGTACATCGTCTTCCGGGTAGGCGCTCCAGTCGCTGACCCTCAGCGCCTGCCGGTAGGCGTGCTCCGCTTCCGGGTAACGGCGCAGGCGAAACAGCGTATCCCCGCTCTTGTGCAGCAGCCGGGTGCGCTCTGCGGAGCTGCGCGTCTGTTCCAGCGCGGCCGAGCACGCGCTGAGTGCGATTTCGTTCTGGTTCATTTTGAACTGCGCGTAACAGCGCCTGCGCAGAACATCCGGACGCTTCAGCGCGCGCGAGTCGAGACGCCATATCAGCCGCTCGGCTTCATCGCCCTGCGCGGTAGCGGCGTAGTCGCTCCAGATTTCCAGCAGCAGCTCGAGTGCGGACGCGCGGTCTCCCGCCGCTTCGGCCGCCGATGCGCGCAGTGCAAGCAGCTCCGCGATCCTTCCAGAGTCCCGTTCGCCCTCGGCGGCGCGCCGCCAGGCCGCGCCCGCGGCCTTGTTGTCGCGAAGCTTGATGTGCGCGTCGCCCAGCACGCGTGCCGCGCGGCGCGCCGAGTACGCGGGAACATCCACGGCCCGCAAGACCATGTTGGCGACACGGACGGCGTCTGCCGGACGCGCCGATTCGAGCAGCGCTTCGGCCTGCAAGCGCAGCGCGTGGTCTGCGATGATCGGGTAGCGCTGCGCCGCGCGTTCGTACTGTTCCGCCGCAAGTTCGGGGAAGCCCTCTTCCATGTACCTGCCGACATGGGCGAGTTCTTCGCCGATGGCGGCGCTGTCCTTCAAAATCCCATCTTCCGGGTCGAGGAAGCCTGTGCGCGGCGGCGCGTCTTCCAGGTCGGGCAGCTCGGGTAGCAGCGGCCCTTCCTCTTCTTCTTTCTTTTTCTTGCGACCGAAGAGATCGATGCCGAGGATCAAAGGGAAATTGACCGCGCCGGGATGGACGCCGGCTTCGGCGCGCCCCGCACCCGCAGCCAGACCGCCCCCGGGCAAAGCGAGCGCACAGGCCAGCAGCAGCGTCCACAGCGCGCCCGCGCGTCCCGCGGCGCGACATCCGGTTGGCGCAGCGCACGCTGCGCTTTCGCGCAGGTGATATGCGTCCGACGGATGATTCGCCCGGGCGAGCGCCGGGCTGCACGTATTTTTCAGCCGCTTCGCATCAGCGAAAGCCCACCCCGCTTGGTCAGGCCGGGCGACATGCTGTTGATCTCTCTGCACCACTTCCCCCCTCTTCAAAACACTCCCCAGTCTTCCCGGGCCGGTGGCGGCCGTGCGAAACCGCCTGGTGTTTGCGTGGTCGATAGGGACGCCCTCTCCAGGCTGCGGGCGTCCACGTTCGTTGGCAAGTCATGCCCGCTCCATGCAGCGGGCGGCTCCCATTCAGGACGACACAGCGCCCACTCGCCGGGCGCCCATCACGGCGCCGCCTTGCAGGCCGGCCTGGACTTCAAGATGCCTCACACACCGGGCGGCGCCCT
>CAZJXU010000250.1:0-1779 GCA_964550095.1 uncultured Spirochaetales bacterium
CGCGGTCAGCTCCAGCCCGGCCGCTTCGCCCACCACCGGGTTGCGCGCCGGGTTGAACACGAAGCTGCAGCCCACGCCGGGGGCCTGGCCCGAGCAGGGCGCCCAGCTCTCCGGGGCCAGCAGGTCGTCCACCCGGTCCGAAAACCAGGCGTCCGCGTCGGCGAAGCCGGAGCCCGCCTCCACCGGCACCGCGCTGCTGCCCGTCCCGCCCATGGGCGTCTCGAACTGGAACTCCAGCACCAGGGCCGGGTCGTCTCCGCCCGCATCCACGCCCGTGCGCTTTGCGCCGAAGGCGCCTTGCAGGTTGTTGTCCGGGTCTTCCACCGTGCCCGCGGCTTCCTCGTGCTGCGCGCCGTAGAAGCTGCCTTCCACGTCGGCCGGCTCGCTCGAGTGGTGCACGAAGTCGTTGCCGCTCGCATCCGTGCCGTCTAGCTGCACCAGGTAGCGCGTACCCTGCACATCGTTCGGCGTGCGTTCGCCATCCACCACGCGCGCAAGTTCCGAAAGCGTCAGCGTGCCGCGCTCGTTCGCCAGGGTAATTTCCAGCAGCGCATCGCCCACCACCGGCAGCGGCACGGTGTTTCGCTCGTCCGCATCGTAATGCACGCCCAGGAACACGCCCCGCCAGCGAAGCGTCTGCACGTTCTGGTAGCTGGCGACCAGGCCGCCCGTCGGTGCGTTGCCGAAGTGGTCGCTCTCGATCTCGAAGCGGTCTTCCCATACCTGGCTCTCGTGGAACTCGATAACGTGCAGCACGCCGACGCCCCACGCGCTCTCTTCGCCCCAGGCGCTCCAGCCCGCGGCGGCGTTCTCCGCCCCCGCCGCCTCGGGCAAAATGTCGTAGCCCAGGTCATCCAGGATGGCGAAGTCCAGCGCGCCCGGTACCTGCACGCCGTCTTCCGTGTTTTCGTCGTGGTTCGGGTCGTCCCGGCAGTAGGAAAGCAGCGAGCCGCAGTCCGCAATGTGGTGCGGCCCCTGGTCTTCCTCCAGCGCCGGGCTCGTGTCCGGATGGTTCGGCGGCAGCCCCGTGCCCAGCGGCACAGGCCCGCCGTTCACCCGCACCGCTTCCGGGCCGAAGAAGCACTCCGCCGAGGGGTCGTTCGGGCATTCGCGCACGTGCTCCTGAAAGGCGGGCAGGCCGGTAATGCCGAGTATGTGCCCCAGCTCGTGCCCGAAAATCCCGGCCAGTCGGTTGATGGCGATCCCTTCTTCCGCGCCGAGGATGGTCTGGCTCAGCGCGTCTTCAAAGACGCCCGCGTCTGTTATGGTCAGGTTGCTCGCCTTGGGCAGGCCCGTGCCGCCCTGGTCTATCTGCGTAAAGCGGGGGATCACGAAGCCCGCCGCGCTCAGCAGTTCGCTGGTGAACACGAACACGCGCAGGGCGTCCGTCTCGATGTCGCGCTCGATGAAGCCCAGCACCTGCGTGCCGTCGTCCAGCAGCGATTCAAAGGGCAGGCGCGAATCGATGGTGTGGCTGTATTCAGTGCTCGGGTCGTTGTCGTCGTCGTAGGCTGCAATGCGCCGGCTCCACGCCTTCACCGCCAGGCCCGCCACCCGGCGCATGGCCTCGCTGGCGCCGGGCGCAAAGCGCCAGTCCAGCTCGATGTTCAGCTTGCCCGTCTCGGTATCCCACTGCGCGTAGGTGAAGTCGTCCTTGCCGCCCTGCAGCTCCAGCTCGCCGCCCGGCACGTTGCGCAGCAGGTTCTTGCCCCGGCGGCCCTGCGAATCGGCGCCCGCCCTCCGGCGCAGCGCATCGTATTCGCCGCGAACCGTTGCCTG
>CAZJXU010000251.1:0-4184 GCA_964550095.1 uncultured Spirochaetales bacterium
TGCCTCCGCTCGCAGGCTCCTCGGGTCGCACTTCCAGCCCCGAGCCGTAGATGGCAGCGAAGACCGTGTTCGCAAAGTGGCCTTCGTACTGCCCGATGCCGCCCGGGATGTACCAGTGGTAGGGGGTCGTGCTGAGCAGCCCCTGAATAATGGTCGAAAGCTTGGCGAAATCCCCGGACTCGATGCAGTCTCCGATGTCGAAAAGGCGTTTCTCATGATCCTTGTCGGAGGCAGGCGCCAGGTTCTTCAACAGGGCGCCGTTCAGGCTCATGCGCACTTCGAAGTTCGGACACTCCAGCTTGTACGAGGGGCCCCTCGGGGTCGATGTCTTTTCCGCGATCGTCAGGTAGCCGGTCTGGAACAGCAGCGATGCAGAGTCGATCTTGCCCACGTCGAAACTGGACATGAAGTCCTTGCCAACGACAATCCCGTCGAGGTCCACGAGGCTCGTGTTGTTCATGTCCAGGGTTTTAATCAGGAAGCTGGGTGTGCCGGTCTCGTACCACCACGCATCGAAGTCGCGCTTTCGAAACAACTGCAGGATACTGAAGGGGTTGTACAGCTTTTCCTCACCACACCAGTTGTAGCCGTTGTACCACTTCTTGATCTTCTCGCGGTCCAACCCTTCAAGTTCCTTTGCAAACACGGCATCGAGATCATCCTCCGTGTAGCCGCAGATCGATGAAAACTCCGGATCCAGAGTGATGTCGATCAAATTATTCAGCCCCGAGAACAGGCCTGCACGCGAAAACTTGCTCACCCCGGTCAGGAAGCTGAATCGAATGTTCTCGTTGCACTCCTTGATGGTCGCGTAGAAGCCGCGCAGGATATCGCGGTTGGCCTCCGCGAGTTTCTTCGTCCCGATGGCATCGAGGATGGGTTTGTCGTATTCGTCCACCAGGATGACGACGGGCTGTCCTTTTTCATCGGAGAGCCTTTCGATCAGGTAGGAGAGTCGGTCCGGCGCATCAGGGATGTTGGATTTCATCTTCCACTCTCGCTCCCGGGCGCCGAGCTGCCCGGCAAGATTACGCTCCAGGTATCCCGGAATTCCAAACGTTCCCTTCGTGAAGTTGAAACGCAGCACCGGGTACTCCACACTCCAGTTCCACTTGTCGTGGATGTAGAGCCCTTCGAACAGATACTTTTTGCCTTCGAACAGCGCCTTCAGGGTATTGACGAACAGGCTCTTGCCGAAGCGCCGCGGGCGGGAGAGGAAGTTGTGCTTGCCCTTGTCGATCAGCAGTTTCGCAAAGGCGGTTTTGTCCACGTAGTAGCCGCTTTCGCGGACTTCGCGGAAGCTGTCGTTGCCGATCGGCAGTTCTTTGTAGGGCATGATGTGAAGTCCTTCGGGCGGCGGGCGGTTCGCTGGCGGAAGCGGCAGCCCGCTGCGGCCTGCCCTGTCTCGTATCGCCGCCCTCTCGCGTCATTCTACCAGAATTCCGGGCGGATGGCCTGATTTATCAATGGACGGGGCCGACCGCCGCCAGCGTCTTATTCTAACAGAATTCCGATCCGAGCCGGGCCAACCGATTCAATCTTTCGGGACTGCATGGCGTTTGCGGGGCCGATACGGACGCCCGTCCCAAGCCGCGGGCGTCCCTGATTCAGGACGACGCGAGCACGACACACGCCCAGTCAACCATGAGCACAAATCAGAAACGCGCATCCAGTTTCAGGCGGATTTCACGGCTGTCGCTCTCCTGGTGGAACTCGATGCCGGTGCGCAGGTCCAGCGCGCCTGAACCCTCGGGCTCGAAGCGCCAGCCGAACTGCCAGGCGGGGCGCCCGTAGGAAAGGCCGTAGCGCAGCCAGGGAATGCTGGTGTAGCGACCGCCCAGTGCGGAGAGCCCGTAGTCCACTTCCACGTTGAGGCGGCCCGATGCGGAGGAATACCCGCCGCCGGCGCCGCCACTGCTGCCGCCGCCGGAGAGATCGCCGACGTCTTCCGACAGGCGCAGGTCGAACAGCTCTTCCACGCCGCCCGAGGCGCTGCCGCCGTAGCCGCTGTTCAGCGAGAAGGAAAGGCCGCGCGACGATGCCAGGTTCGGGTCGTAGCGGAGCCCGCCCGACACGCCCCATTCCCGCGTGTCGGAACTCTCGTGCACCACCAGCGAGCGCCCGCGCAGGTCAACGGCGAAGCCGCCGGCGCCCACGTACATGAGGCCGGCTTCGACATCCGCGCCCGTGCCGAACTCCACGTCGCCGCTGTCGTGAATGACGCCGACCTTGAAGGCGGGCGTCAGCGAGCCGCCGCCGCTGAACGCGATGCTGCGCGAGCCCTCCAGGCCGAAGCGCACGCGGCTGGTGCCCAGCGAGGTTTCGTCGATGCGTTCTGCTGCGTCCGAGTTGGTGCGCACGTACATAACGTCGGCCCGCGCCGAAAGGGCGAAGCCGTTCGCCTGCTCCGGCGTCAGCGCGACCACCTGCAGCCCGGCGGCGCCCATCCGGGTGTCCACGTCGGTCTCCGACTCGGGCTCGCACTCGACCTCGCTCTCCACGGCGGTCTCCACCTCGCACTGCCGCGTGAGGGTCATCTCGCCCGCGCCGTAACCCAGCACCACCCAGCCCGAGGCGCGCTGCGTGGGCCGGTAGCCGATGTAGGGGTAGATGCCGTTCAGGGAGATTTCGATGTCGCCTTCGCCCCGGTAATCGCCCCGCTGCTCGCCCCGGTAGTCGCCCTCGCCGCTGTTGTGCGCGGCGGACAGCCCTGCAACCCAGGCGCCGGAGGCCCAGTCGGCGCCCACGTGGCCGCTCGTCACCTCGCCGTCCAGGTCGAAGGTGTCCTCGCGGCCTTCAAAGGAGGCGTGCGCGCCGCGGGCCCACACCGTTGCATGGCCGCCCTCCGGCGCTGCCCGGGTGAGTTCGAAGGAGCTGGCGCCCAGGGCGTCGCGGGCGTTCGGCAGGCCGCGCGCGCCGGAGAAGGAACTCGCGCCGCCGGGGCCACGCAGGCGCGAGCCGCGCCGCGAGCCGTCGCTGCCGGCGCCGCCGCCGGTGGAGGACAGGCGCTCTTGCGCGCCGAGCGGCGAGCCCGCGTCGAAGAACATCGGCGCGCCCAGGAACATCGGCATGGCGGCGCCGGGCGCGTGCAGGGCGGATGCCGAGGCGCCAAAGCCGGCGCCAACGTTGGCGCCGGATGCGTAGCCGCCGGAGCCGGATCCATAACCACCAGACGCGCCGCTGATTCCGCCGCCGCCGAAGCCGCGACCGCTGCCGCTGCTGACTCCGCCACCGGCCCCGTAGCCAACACCACCGGATGCGCCGCCGCTGAATCTGCTGCTGCCGCCAACACCAATATCACCGGCGACTCCACCGGCGCCACTGAAGCCGCGGCCGCCGCCAACGCCGCCTGACGCACCGCCAAATCCGCCGCCGCCAAAACCGCGCAGCGCAGGAACGCCGAAGCCGCGCAGCGCGGGCATCCCGGCCAGCGTGCCCTGTGCGCCCGGCACGCGCGGCGCATCGAAACGCCGCTCGATAGCATCCAGCGCCTGCATGGAAGCCACGACGCCGAAGCGCCTCAGCCACTCACCTGCCACAACACCTTCCAGGTCCCTGCGCTGCTGCTCGACGGTGGGCGTGCCTTCCGCCACCACCAGGTCGCTGAGCACGCTGACCAGCTCTTCCGGGTTGCCGTCGTTGTCCGCGAAGTTCACCGTCACGCGCAGCCGCTTGCCTTCGTCCGCTGCGGTCGGCGTGTAGCTTTCGCTCGTAGCGCCTGCAATGTCTGCGGGGTTCGAAACGCCGTCGCGGTCCACGCGGCTCCACTGGTAGGCGAAGGCGAAGCCCGCCTCGCCGGCCAGCGCCCGGCTGATGCCGTTCTCGTCCGCGATGCCGACGTCCATGGCCAGCGCGGTCAGCGCATCGCCCACCCGGATATGCCCCGTTATCAGCGGGCGGCCCGTAGCCGCGCGGTTGGCTTCGGGCACCACCACGCCGCTGTTTGCGCTGGTGCGCTCTTCGGGGTTGCCGTCGTTGTCGGCGAAGTTCACCCTTACCTGCACGCGCTTGCCCTGCTCCGCTTCCTGCAGCGTGTAGGTGCGCTGCGTGGCGCCGGCAATTTCTTCCAGGTTTGACACGCCGTCATCGTCCACGCGGCTCCACTGGAAGGTGAAGGCGAAGCCCGCCTCTCCCGCCCGCGCCCTGCTGATGCCGTTCGCATCCGTGATGCGCGTGGTCACCGC
>CAZJXU010000252.1:0-17200 GCA_964550095.1 uncultured Spirochaetales bacterium
CGGTTCGTGATGGTCGGCTCGGCAGCCAGCCTGCGGCGCCAGTCCGCCACCACCTCGGGCTTCACGCCCAGCGCCTTCGCCGCGGCAGCGTCGATCACCCGGCGGGCTTCGCAGGTTTCGGCGTCCCGTAGGGGCAGCAGCTCCGTTTCGCACATCTCGTCGTAAGCCGCCCGCAGCAACTCCCAGGCCGGGTTGTCCGGTTTGGGGATTCGGATCTCGCGAAGGTGCGCCAACTCCCACGACGGATAGGTGAGTTTCCTGGCCCTGCGGTTAAGCAGCATCAGCCGTGCTGGCGTTGAATTCCACCAGGCAGCCAGCGCCTTCTGGGTTTCTTCGTCGGGAACCGCAACGGGTACCCACCTAGAGCCGAACGAGGGATTCTGTGACCACAAAGCCGTCAATCGCCCGCTGACGGTGTCAAAGCGCATGGGCACGAGCAGGTGATTGCGCTTTGCGGCGTATCGGTCGGCCAAACTGAGTTTCTCCTGCTTCGGTCGATACCAGACATCGGGTTCGCCGGCCATGGTGCGTCTGATCTTGCTGCTTGCGGAATGGAATCCCGGAACTGCGTCGGCAACTTGCGAGTCGCAGACCTCGTAAGCGCCCCGGATACCCTGACCAGCCGGTCCGACGTCGAAGCGCAGCCCCACGGGTTCCAGACGCCTGTTCGATTCCAACACACGCGCCGTTTCCGCCAGTGCGCCGTCGTACCACTGGGCAGGTGTCCAGTCGCCGGCGCGCACGCACTCCTGCGGCCATGTCTGCATCCGGCCCCACTCGCCGCTCGCGCCGGATGCTATGGCGTCCGCAGCCTCTCGCGCCTCATCCGCGTTCTCCGGCATGCGTCGCAGCGAAACGAACTGCGTGGGTGATCGCTCACCTTCGGTCCGGCGCCTGCATACCAGCAGGCATTCATGGATGCCCGTGTTTTCGGAAAAGTTGATCCGATCCGGGTCGTGCGTCGTCACGACGCGTTCGACGTGAAAGCGATCAGCGAGGAAGCGTCTTTCCTCAATGCCGGACGCGCCGACACAGGCCGTGGTCGGTACCACCTTAGCCAGCACGCCCTGCTCAGAGTTCAGGAGTTGGTCTGCGAGTGGAGTAAAAAACGTCCTGACGCTGTTCGCCGTAATGACCCCGCCGGCCATCGAATCGGCAACAGCGATGCGATCACGAATGTCGATTTCGTTTTGCTGCATGCCCCGGACCACATCGGCGCTGAACTTGCGACCGCGCTTCTTGTTGTCGGTGAAGGGGGCGTTCATGATCACCGCATCAACGTCACGCAGCGGAAAGCGACTCGCTTCGCTTTCGTTGACCTGCTCTGCATCAAAGTCGTCGAATGACTTCCGATGACGGTTCGCATTGACGAGGTGCAGGTCAATCCGTTCAGCTTCCGTGTTCAAAAGTTCAAGAGAACCTGCTCTGAAGGTCTGCCCCCCCCCCCCGAGGGGAACGGCCCGTGCGGCATGGTCAGCAGGTTCATGCGCCTGTAGTCCACCGTCGGTGCGCCCAGCGTGAGGTTGCACGCTGCAAGCTGAACCGCGTGCTGGTTGATGTCGAGACCACAGAGCACGTCTTCAACAAGCAGCTTGTGCAGCGCATTGCGCGCGGCTTCGTCCATGCCGTCGCCGCCTTCGCCGCTGTCACCGTCTTCGCCCTCTTCACCGCCGTCGCCCCCTCCGCCGCCCTTCGCCGCTTCAACGCGCGCCTTGATGGTACGCAGCGCGGCCATCAGCAGTGTGCCGGTGCCGCAGGCCGGGTCGATGATGCGCAGCTTTGCCACCGCTTCATCATCGGACCAGTCCGCAAAACCTTCACCCAGCGCGAGCCGCGCCAGCATGATGGCCGAGATGTTGTTCGTGTAAAACGCGCCGTCGCTTTTGGCCGAGCCGAGGATGCGGTGGTAGAGCGGGCCCGCGTGGTCGTAGCCAAGTTCACTAAGCGAATCCGCCACGCGGTTGGCGCATTCCGCGAGCCCGCGGATGGCGTCGTTGACGGCCCGCCCGTCCGGCAAGGCGGCCAGCACCCGCAGCGCGGGGCGAAACACGGGCGCGTAGTCCTTTTCCAGGATGGCTTCCCAGGCCAGAGCCAGGAACTCGCGCGGGTTGCTGGAGCCTGCAACCTTATCCAGGCGGATGATGGCGCGCATTTGCGGTTCGTCCCGCAGCCTGCGCTGCAAGAGGCATGCGTTGCACAGCATCAGCGCGGCGACGGTGCAGACGCCCTTGGCCCCGCCTTCGTCCTCCGCCGCCATGTCGAGCGCTTCGGCCAGCGGGCCCTCCAACGCCTCCGCCTGCAAGACGGCGCCTGCGCGCTTCACGGCATCCGTGATTTCATCTGCGACCACCTGGCCGGGCCTGCCCAGCCCCGATGCGGCGGCCACGTGCGCGTAGATGCCCTGCTCCGCTTCCTGGAGTTCGAGTTGGAGCTGGGGAGGGTGGTCCTCTCCATCGACGGGGGCCTTGTCTTCGCCCGGCTCGTACACCTTGACGAATTTCGCGGGCGTTTCGGCCAGGCGGCCATCGTGTGACTGCAGCGCGCGCAGCACGCGGCCAACCGCCTGGTAGCCCTCCGTGCCCTGCATCAGCGCGGCAGCGACGTCGCCGCCCGGCTCCACCACCACGGGCACGATGATGTAGCCGAAGCGCTTGCCCTCGGCCTTGCGCATCACGCGGCCCACGGCCTGCACGACATCCACCTGGCTGCTGCGCGGGTCGAGGAAGGCGACGGCATCCAGCGAGGGCACGTCCACGCCTTCGGTGAACAGCCTGACGTTGCACACGATTCTGCACTCGCCCTCGCGGTCGGCCTCGGCGAGGGCGCGCAGTTCCTGGTTGCGCTGAAGGGCGCTCGCGGATGCATCGAGGTGCCTGGCGGTCACCTTCATCGCGCGGTCGCCCTCCGCCATCCTGCGCGTGGTGGCCCGCAGCACTTCGCGATCCACCAGGGCCTTCGCGTACCACTTGGAGCGCTGGATGGTGTTGGAAAAGGCCATGGTGCGCGGCAGCCTGCCGGGCTGCTCCAGCGCTTCGCCGAAGGTCACGCCGTTCACTGCCAGCGAAACGCCCAGCACGCGCGCCATCTCGCTGACCCCCGGCGCCTGCTTTCCTTCGCCTGCGTCTTCCAGCTCTTCCAGGCGGCGACGCAGGCCCGAGGTCACGCCGGCCCGGCTGACGCCCAGCACGATCACCCGGTAGTCGGAGAGCCTGCCGTTTTCCACGGCCTTCTTGAAGGGAAGGCGGTGGAACTCCGGCCCGTACACGGACGGGTCGCTCATGTCGATGACTTCCACGCCCCGCTCTTTCAGCCGGGCCTTCGAACTCTGCGTGTAAATGCGCGGCGTTGCGGTCATGTACAGGCGCTTTTGCGCATGCAGGCGCGCGCCGTCGTGAAAGGCCCGGAAGTCCACCTTGCCGGCGCCTTTCGCTTCGCCTTCCGGGCCACCTTCCATGACGGCCCCGGTGGTGCGATGCGCCTCGTCTGCAATGGCGAGGTCGAACTCCGGCGCGCCGTGCCCGGCTTGCGCTTCGGTGACCCGGCGCAGCGACTGGTAGGTGCAAAACACCACGCGGGTGGCAGCGTCGCCGCGTTGCTTCAGGGCGTCGGCGATTTCGGCCGGCTCTGTCGAGACCGGACATTCCAGTTCCGAGATGCCGATGCCTTCGTCTTCGCTGCGTCCCCCTGCGGTCTGGTCGGAACACACGACCATACAGTTCAGCGGGCGCGTGGTGCGGCGCAGCCATTCGCGGCGCGCCTGGGAAACCAGCGCAATGGTGGGCGCCGCGAAGAGTATGCGGCCGCCGTCTTCTACGATCTGCTCTGCGATGCGCAGCGAGGTGAAGGTCTTGCCCGTGCCGCAGGCCATGATCAGGCGGCCCCGGTCGTGGTTGGCGAGGCCTTCCACTACGTCTTCAATGGCGTCGGCCTGCAGCGGCCACGGCTTTTGCACGGGCCGCTCGGCGTCTTCTTCTTCCACCGGGAGGTCGCGCAGCTTTTGAAAGTCGATCTGCCGCACCGGGGGATGGGCGCCCTGGATCGCCCGCTCCGCGTTGGGGCCCCACTTGCAGGTGGCCACGGTCCAGCGCAGGCTGAACAGCGGGTTTTGCGACCCGCCCAGGAACTTGTCGAGCTCGCCCTTGCCGAGCGTTTTTTTCTCGTCGTAGCACTTGCACTGGATTGCAACCCACTCGCCCGAAGTGCGCCGGGCGACCAGGTCGATGCCGATGTCGCCGCCGTGCTGCCCGGTCAGCTTTTCCCGTTCCGGCCATTCGGACCAGCGCCAGATATCTTCGATTTCGTACTCCGGCTGCTGCAGGGCGATGCGGCGGAAAAGCTGCTCGAACCAGCGGCCCTTCTCCGCTTCGTCGCGGCTCTCGCTGCGGATGCGGTCGAGCACCACGCCCGCAGTGGGACGTCCGCTGAAATCGAAGATCGGTTGCGCGTCGCTCATGGCGGATTCCTGTTGTTGCCTGCTTTTGCCTGCCCTTGCCTGCCAGGGCCTGCGGAATGGGCGCCGACCGGCCCGCGGGCGCCTCCCGCGCCGGCACGCCGGGCGGCCCATCATACCAGCAACCCCCGGCGAAGGTGAGGGGCCGCCCGCAGCGGGCGTCCGTGATCAGGACGACACAGATGCGAAGTCCTCGATGCAGGCGTCGGCGGCGCGCACGCCTGCGCACGCGGCGCCCGCGAGCGTCGGGGCCTGTGTCGTCCTAAATAAGGGACGCACGCCGTCGTCCGAGGGCGGCGGGCGTCCGTGACGGCCACGCAAACACCAGGGAATTCCGCAAGCACGGCCTCTACAGACTGCCTCATCAACTCATGACGATACATCCTCAATGTAGGCCTCGGCGGCGCGCACGCCTGCGCACGCCGCGCCCGCGAGCGTCGGAGCTTCCAGGTAGTCCCCGGCCAGGTACAGCCTGCGTCCGCGCGCGCGCCCCTCGGCGAAGTTCCGCTCGAGCGCGGCCAGCTCGCGGTAGCGGCCGACATCAAAACGGGGAAAGGCGCACGCGAAGCGCTTCAGCAGCGCAAAGCGCACCCCGCTTGCAGCTTCGGGCAGGCAGCGCGCCAGGGTGCCCTGCAAGGCCGACAGCGTTTCCTCTTCGCCTGCGTGCAGACGCGTTCGGCTCCAGTCGGGCCGGGCGATCACGGTGGCGAGGCCGCAGCCCGGCGGCGCCGCAGCGCCGGGCGTATCAAAGCCGGGCTCCAGGGAAATCAGCGCCGCGGGCGAGCCCTCGCGCCTCGGCACGCGCACGCGCGTGAAGACTCCCTGCGGCGGCGTGTCGAGTGCAAAGGCAGCGGCCAGGGCGGGCGCGCAGCAAAAACGATCCAGCAGGTCCTGCTCGGCGGGCGCCAGCACCGGCGCCAGGCAGGCGCGCGCGGCCCCCGCCGGCAGCGCGCAAATCACCGCGTCCGCTTCGAGGGTTCGAGGCGCAGCGCCCGGTGAACCCGGCGCGCCTCGTGAGTCCGGCGCGGTCGCAGCGCCCGGGTATTCCGGCGCGGCTTGCGAGTCCGGTGTGGTCGGCTCGGCTTGTGAGTCCGGCGCGGCGGGCGTGGTCGATGCAGTCGGCGCGGTCGGCGCGCCTCGGGCGTCCGGTGAATTTTGTGAATTCGGGGCGGCAGGCGCGGCTTGTGAGTCCAGCGCCTTCACAGAGCCCGGTGAACCCGGCGCAGCCGATGCGACCGGCGATGTCTCCACGCGGAAACCCCGCGCCGTCTGCGTCACCTCGTTCACCGAAGTATGGGTGTGCACATCAAAGCGCCCCGCGAGGGCCGCTGCGAAATCGCCCGGCCCGCCGCGCAGCGCGCCGACCGGCGCAAAGGCGCGGGCCTGGTAATGCAGCAGCAACAAGGCGCGGCCGGCGGAATCGACATCCGCGCCGAATTCGGAAGCGAGCCACGGCTCCACCCAGCTTTCCAGCAGGCCCTCCTCGAAGTAGAGGCGGATGAAGTCTGCAGTGCTGCGGTCGTCCAGGGGCGCCGCGCCGGCAGCGTTTCCGCACAGGTGGGCGCGGTAGCGGCGGAGCAGGCGCGGCCAGCGGCGCAGGCGCAGGCCCCGGCAAGCGTGCAGGCCGCGCAAACCCGGCAGGCTTTGCAGACCGCGCAGACCGGTGGGCCGGATCGGCGTGATTTTTCCGGAGTGCAACTGGGCGAGCCGGGCCGGGCGCAGCGGCAACATGTGCTCGGCCGCCAGGCGCACCAGGCGCAGCAGCGGCGCATCGCGCAGGCTCAGCAGCGGCGGGCCCCAGTCGATGCGAAAGCCCTGGCGCGCCGTCGATTGCGCGCGGCCTCCCGGCGCGGCGCCCTGTTCCAGCAGCAGCGGCTCGAAGCCCGCCCGCTGCAGGCGCTCCGCGGCCGCCAGGCCGGCCACGCCGGCGCCCAGCACCAGAACCCGGCGCCCCTCTCCTGAGGCCGTCATGAATCCTCCTGACCTATCGACAGATGCGGCGGCCTGACTTGCCAACGGACGTGGCAGCCCTCCGCCGCCCTGCGGCCGCGGGCGGCAGTATCGGCCACGCAGCCACCTGCCACGCCCCGCACGCCTGCCGTGATTCGGTCGCCAAACCAACCCCCGTAAGCACAGCGCCCCGCACAGACGTGGCGGCCCGCCCTATCGCCCGCCTCCGCCGCCCGGCTGCAGGCGGCAGTATCGCAGCCATGCGGCCAGGCCGCCGTATCGCCGACCGCCCCTGGCCGCGGCCGGCCCCAATTCAGGACGACACGGGCGCTTTGCTGAAAATCGGTTAAACTCACGGGTGCGCGTCCGGCACAAACGGACACACAGGCAAAAGGGGAACCCCATGCAGAAACTGGTCACCATCTTCCTCTCCGACGACGACGACGACGACATGGACCTGCAGGAGCACCTCGAGGACTACCTCGAGGAGGGCTGGACCATCGTCTCGGTCACTGCGCTCGGCGCGGGCGCCGGCAACGGCGCGGGGGGAGAATCCGACGACGAAGGGCACAGTTACGTCGCCGCCTGGATGGCTGTCCTGCTCGAGAAGTGAGCACGACTTACCTACTGAAGGGAGGCCGTCCGGCATCTTGTACGTAACGCTGGGCTTACAGGGTTTGGCCTGGTTGCCGAATCACGGCTGCCGTGCGGAGTCGCCCGGTGGTTGCGTGGACATGACTTGCCAACGGACGTGGCCGGCCACGCAGCTACGAAAAATCCGCATGGCCGCCACGCTTCGATAGCCAGGCCAAATTTCGGGAGCCCGGCGTCACGTACAGGCGACGACCGCCCCAAGCGATACACATCACTGACGCTCTCGAACAACGTCCAGCACGTCAAAAAGATTCTCGAAGGGCTCGAAGGAGCGCTCCTGCCGGCGCAGCTCCTGCGCCAGCGTGTCCTTGGCGAAGACCAGGTCCGAGACGCCCGAAGCGCACAAATCCGAAACCCGCCCGTTGCCGATGTACACCACCCGGGCGTTGGGGTTTTCTTTTCGGAAAGCGCGAATGCAGCCGGCCTTGCACACGCCGGTGCCGCAAAAGCAGCTCGCATCCGGCGCGCCGGGCGCCAGGCGCCAGGCGCCCGCTTCGTAACGCAAGCGGTTCGCCTGATACTTGAAGCGCACGCCGTGGTGCTGCTGCAGACGTTCCAGGTTGTAATCGAAGCCGTCGGAGAGAATGCGAAAGGGAACGCCCGCGGCTTCGCACCAGGTCAGCAGCTCGCGTGCGCCCGGCATCAGTTCGACCGTGCGCAAAAAGGCATCGAGTTCCGCTTCGGGCAGGCGCAGGCCGTCGAAGATCTCCATGTTGTAGCCCCAGGGCGTCAGTTCGCCGCGCTCGTAACGCGCCCACTGCACGGGCCTTTGCGCGGCGGCGTACTTCCGGGCGATGCTCGCGCCGACATCCTGCACGGCGAAGGTGCCGTCGTAATCGCAGAACACGGCGAGCGTACCGGGCGCGCTTGCAGCAAGCGGGTTTCGGGCGAGCGCCCCGGGAGTTTTGTCGGCGGAAGACATGCGTTTCAGTGTAGCTGTCTCGTCATCAATTGCGGCCGGCCCCAATTCAGGACGACACACGGCCACGAAACCACGATACTGCCGGTCGCAGCGACCGGCGCCGCCTTTTGATAAGGCGCCCGCACGGCGCCCACGATTCGCTCGCCACGCCAATGCCCGTAAGCCCAGCGTCACGTACAGGCGGCCACCGGCCCTATCAATCGGCCCTATCGCTCACGCTCCTCGAAAAACGCGCGGGCGATGCCGGCCAGGTACACCGAGCCCGTCGCGCAGAGCAGGTCGCCTTCATGCGTGCGCGCCAGCGCTTCGGCCAGCGCGCGCCGGGGGTCGGCCTGCTCTTCCACGCGCAGCCCGGCGTGCGCGCGATGCAGCGCTTCGGCGAGCGCGTGCGGCGCCAGGGAACGCTGCGGCAAGGCAAGCGTTGCAGTGGCCCGGTCCGCGAGCGGCGCCAGCGCGGCGCTCAATGCATCGACATCCTTGTCGGCGGAACAGGAGAGCACCAGCTCCACGCGCTTTTTCGGCAGCGCGGCCAGCACGCGGGCCAGGGCCCGAGCCGAAGCTGCAGTGTGCGCGGCGTCCACGATCAACCAGGGCCGCCGTCCCATCACTTCAATGCGGCCGGGCAGCACGGGAGATTGAAAGGCGCGGTGCGCGGCGGCGGTCAGCGCCGGGTCCCTCGCCACGCCGAGCGCGCGCACGCAGGCCAGCGCCAGCGCCGCGTTGCCCACCTGGTGGACGCCGGCGGCGCCCAGTTCGAACTCCGCCTGGTAGCGCCCGTCGCGATACGCGAAGCGACTGCCAAGAGCCCGCACATTGAGCACCTGCGCGTGGAAGTCGCTGCCCAGCACGCGCAGCGGCGCGCCTGCCTCGGCCGCGCGTTCGCGCACCCTGGCCAGCGCCTCCGGCGCCAGTGCGCCGCAGTAAAGCGGAACGCCGGGCTTGGCGATGCCCGCCTTTTCGCCCGCGATGGCGGCGCGGGTGTCGCCCAGTTGCCGGGTGTGTTCGAGCTCGATGCTGGTGATGCAGGTGACCACCGGCCTGCACACGTTGGTGGAATCGAGTCGGCCGCCGAGGCCGACTTCCAGGATCGCAAACGCCACGTCCGCCTCGCGAAAAAGCAAAAAGGCCGCGGCCGTCAGCACGTCGAAAAAGCTGGGCGGCTCGTGCGCGGCGCTTTGCTGCAGGACCTCGACTTCGGGACGCAGCCGGGTCAGCACGCCGGCCAGCCGCGGCTCCGGAACTTCGACGCCGTCGATGCGAAAGCGCTCGGTCAGGCGCAGCAGGTGCGGCGAGGTGAGCGTCCCGCTGCGCACGCCCAGTTCCTGCAGCAAGGCCTCGGCCAGCAAGGCCGTGGCGCCCTTGCCCTTGGAACCCGCGATGTGCAGCGCCCGCACTTCCTGCTGCGGATTTCCCACCCGCGCAAGCAGGGCGCGCACCGGCGCCAGTGACACGCGCCCCTGTTCGGGCCGATGCTCCCGGTTGATCAGCCCTTCCAGCCAGCGCGAGGCCTCGGCGAACTGCATGCGCCCTCCGGCAAGCGCCCCCGGCGACGCCCCTCCCGGCAACAGGGCGAGCGCGACGCCGCCTGCCACAACCTACTGGGGCATGTAGGACTTCCACTTGCGGTAGTTCTTGACTTCGTCGCTAGGGCCGGCGTTCGCCGGGTAGAAGTAACGCACCGCGTGGCCGCAGGTATTGCAGATACGGTAGTTGAACTTGAAGCCGTCCACCTCGCGCACCTTGCCCACCTGCGTCTTGTTCTCGTCGGTGCAGCAGCCGGAAGGCGCACTCGGCGAGATGATGCGCTTCGGGTAGTCGTTGCGCGGATCTTCATCATCCGTGTAACGGATAATGCTCTTCGTCAGCCGCTTCGGCTTGTCCTCCGGGCCCTGTTTGCGAATGTTGCCGCCTATGCGTCTCAAGCCACAATCCTCTCGGTTGTCTCCCGGCGGGCGCCGCGCGCACTTGTCGCGAGTTCCGTCAAAAGCGGTGTCAGGTCTTCGTATCCCGTGTTGCAGGGCGCGCCGCTCGCAAAAAGAAAGCGGCTCTCGCGGCTTTGCTGCGCCAGGCAGAGCAGCATGGAACTGCGGGTGCCGTATTCCCCTGCGTGAACGCAGGCGGCTTCCAGCGGGCCGCCGCCCTCGTGGCTGCGACACAATTCGGCCAAGTCGGCCAGGGCGGCGAGAGCGGTCGGCGCGGCCTCCGGGCCTGCGGCGGCAATCTGCTCGGCGCGGAGCAGCATGCGGGCGGTTTTCGGATGGTCGCGCGCATCGGGGTCGGCGTTGCCGACAACGTGCGCGCCCGGCGCCAGCTCGTTCACCTGCACCTGCACGCCGCAAGGCCGGCCCCCGGCAGGGCTTTCACCGGCAGCCTCCGGATGCATGGCGACAAAAGCGCGCCGGCCATCCGCCGCCAGCACGTTGAAGGGGTTGTAACGCCTGCCGGGCAGCGCGCGCAGCGCCTCGGCAGCCTGCTCGGCGCTGCGGCAGGCCCCCAGCAGGTCCTTCACCAAAAGCCCCCGGGAGCGCGGCGAAGGGCGCCCCTGCCGCGTGGGCCGGTTGGTCAGCGCCACGAACAGGCCCTGCGCGTTGACGCCCAGCCAGGAACCGCCGGCCTGGGCGTCGAGCGGGGCCAGCACCCGTACGCCTGCCCAGTTCCGAATCGCCGGGGGCAAGGCCGGGCGGTGCAGAAACTCATCCCGGTTGGCGGCGGCGACAAGCGGCGCATCCGGAAAGCAGCGATGGAAAACGACGAGAGTACACATCGTGCGAGGGGGCGAAGAGCAGCGGAAGTGCCGCCCGGCGCCGGAATGGGGTGTATAGCACGGTTTTGACGAAATGCAAACGCCTGTATGCGTTCAAGGCATCCCGGACGATTCGGGCGCCTTGCCAACGGATGGGGCCGACCGAACGCTGGTCGGCCCTGCCGCCCCGTACCGGCGCCGTGGGTTATCAGCCGGCGTGAGGCCGTCCAGGGCCCTGTGAGGCCGCTCGTGGTTGAATTTCCAGACGAAAACCTCCACCGGCCTGTTGGCGCCCGCAAGGTCCGGCGGCAGGTCCCAGCGGGAGTGGAATTCCTCCCTCCAGGTGCGATGGCTGCGCTCCGCGGCGCGCCGGCTTGATGCCGTGTTCTTTGCAGCCCTGCTCGAAGAGGCCCCGGAACACCGAGCCGCGACCCACCTGTATCCCCATGATGGGGAAGGGCGCGGTCTCCACCTGGTGGTCGAGGAAGTTCGCCGTGCTTTTGGCGGTGGCGCCTTGGGACGAAGCCCTTTGGGCAGGGGCACTGCTCCGCGTTTCATCGGGGGCCTCCGGGTTGCGGGTTTGGTGTCCAGCAGCCCGAGGATCCCCGATCTGTTTCATGCCCTCAGTTGGCCGGAAGCCGCCTGGGGCGTCCGTCCAGCATGTGTCTGGGCGCATACAGACCAGAGCGCCCGGCGGACGGTGGCGCGCCGGCGGCGAATCCCTAAGCTCCGTGCGCCCGTGCGCACACTAGGCGCGCTGCGCCGTGTGCAGGGAGCGCGGCGCCCACCGAGACCGGCGCGGCGCGGCGCAGCGGAGGAACAAGATGACGAAACGCGCGATTTTGCCGGCGCTTTTGCTGCTGCTCCCGCTCGCGGGCGGCGGCGCCCCGGCACAGGAGAACCGACCCGTGGTCATACTCGAAACGAATCTCGGCGCCATCACCCTGGAGCTGGATGCGGAGAAGGCGCCCCTCACCGTGGAGAACTTCCTTCGCTACGTGGACGACGGACATTACGACGGGACCATCTTTCACCGCGTGATCCCGGGTTTCATGATCCAGGGGGGCGGCTTCGATGCGGACATGCGGCAAAAGCCGACGCGCGATCCGATCCAGAACGAGGCCGACAACGGGCTGGCGAATGTGCGGGGAAGCATCGCCATGGCGCGCACCAACGTGGTGGACAGCGCCACCTCGCAGTTTTTCATCAACGTGGTGGATAACGCGTTTCTGAACCACCAGGGAAAGAACAACTTCGGCTACGCCGTCTTCGGCAAGGTGATTGCCGGCGACGAGGTGGTGCAGAGCATCGCCGCCGTGGCGACGGGGAGCCGCGGCGGACACGGCGACGTGCCGCTCGATACTGTCGTCATCCAGAGGGCGAAGCGCGGGGGCTGATGAAACGGCGCGCCCTGCCTTACGCATCCAGCCTGCGGCGGATGCGGCGTGCGGCTTCACGCGCCTGGTCCGGCGGAATGGCAGTGAAACACAGCCGCACCCAGTCGGCGTAGGAAGCGCCCGCGCCGGCGCCCGGCGCGACCAGCACCCCCTCTTCGGCGCAACCTTCCAAAAAGCCGTGCATGCCGCGTTCTCCCAGCGCCCGGCTGCAGTCCACGAAGAGGAAGCAGCCGCCCTCGGGGGCCGGCACGCCCAAAATCTCCGCCACGGCGGCGCCCGTTTCCGCATACAGTTCGCGGGCTTCGGCGCACCACTGCGCGGCGCCGGAAAGCGCCGCCAGGGCGGCGAGCTGCGAAGCGGTGGGCGCGTGGTAGGCGCTGTGCACCGAAACCTTGTGCACCGCTTCGCAAACCGGCGCGGGGGCGGTCAGGTAGCCCACCCGGTTGCCGGCCATGCCATAGGCCTTGGAAAAGGAAAAGAGGCAAACCGTGCGTTCCGGCGCCGAGTGCACGCAGGAAGTCAGCGCGCCCCGGTACACGTAGTCCTCGTAAACTTCGTCGGAAAAAATCCACAGGTCGTGGCGGCGCGCAAAGTCGCTGATGGCTTCCAGCACAGCCCTGTCCAGCACGCGGCCCGTGGGGTTGGAGGGGTTGGAAAAATACACTGCAGCGCTGCGCTCGCTGCGCGCGGCCTCCAGCGCTTTGATCGCCTGCTCCGCTGTGCGCACCCGGTCGAAGAAGGGAAGCTCCACCGGGCGCGCGCGGGCGGCGTGCGTCATGCCGTAGGCCAGGGGCCAGTAGGGCGCCAGCAGCAGCAGCTCTTCGCCCGGGTCCAGCAGCGCGTTGATGGTGCAGGCCAGCCCGGAAGTGGCGCCTGCAGTCACCAGCAGGTTTTCGGGTTCGCAGGCGCGGCCCTGCGCGCGCAATTTATCGAGCAGGGCGTCGCGAAGTTCCGGCAGGCCGCCTGTTACGCAGTAGCGATGCATGCCGGGGTGGTCGGCGCTGCGCAGGGCTTCCATGCGCGCGCCTTCGAAGGGCTCCATCCAGGTGTCGCCCACGTGCATCGCAAAGACGGGGCCGGGGCCCTGGAGCAAGCGCGCGGCGAAGGGGGAATAGACTGCAGAGGCAATGGCCTCCACGCTCTTTGCACTGTGGGCTTTGCCGGGCAGGGGCATGGCGCGGCAGAGTAACATAGTCGCGCGGGCCGGGCGCGGGCCGGGCGCGGGAATTGCTACCGTGCTGCATCGCGCCGGGCGCGTGCAAGGCGGGGCGCCTGCGCGTGCGCGGCGTGGAAATGGGCGCGGGAGAACCCCGGCCCGCCCGGCTGAAGCGGCCGGGCGGCGAGCGAGTCAACGAGTCACCATGCAAGAACCGCACAGCACACAGGACTGTTTCGTGGTCGAAGGGGGCCGCCCGATCGGCGGTACCCTATCGCCCGCCGGCAACAAGAACGAAGCGCTGCCGGTGCTGGCCGCCACCCTGCTGGCGCCGGGCAAGCACACCATTTCGCGCGTGCCGGTGATCGACGACGTGCGCACCCAGCTCGCCATCCTGGAAGAACTCGGCGCAGAGATCCGCGGCGCGGGCGAAGCGGAAGTCGAGATCGACAGCACGGGGGTAGAAGGGAGCGCGCCGAACGCCCGGCTCGGCGCCGCCATACGCGGTTCGTTCTTGCTGGCGCCCGGCCTGTTGCAGCGCCGGGGCATGGCCGTGATACCGCGCCCGGGAGGCGACCGCATCGGGCGGCGCCGCATCGACACGCACCTGCACGCGCTGCGCCTGCTGGGCGCCGAAGTGGAAACGCGCGAGCGGGGCTACCACCTGGCTTTGAAGCGGGGCTTTCACGGGGCGGACATCATCCTCGACGAAGCCTCGGTGATGGCCACCGAAAACGCGATCATGGGCGCGGTGACGGCCAGGGGCGGCACGCGCATCGCGGGCGCGGCCTGCGAACCCCACGTGCAGGGCCTGTGCCGCTTCCTGGTGAAGGCCGGCGCGCGCATCGACGGCATCGGCTCGAACATGCTGGAGATCGAGGGCGTGCCGGAACTGGCGCCCGTGCAGCACAGCCTCGGCCCCGACCACATCGAGGTGGGTTCCTTTGTCGCCATGGCGGCGATGACCGGCGGCGAGCTGCGCATTGCGCCGGTGGAGGCGGGCGACCTGCGCATGACGCTGATGGTGTTCGGCCGGCTGGGCGTGGAAACGAAGCTGGAGGAAGGCGTTCTGTACGTGCCGGGCAAACAGGAGCTCGCTATTCGCGACGACTTCGACGGCGCCATTCCCAAGGTGGATGCCGCCCCCTGGCCGGGCTTTCCGACCGACCTGTCTTCGATTGCGCTGGTGCTGGCGACCCAGGCGCGCGGCACGGTGCTGATCCACGAGAAGATGTTCGAGAATCGACTCTTCTTCGTGGACCGGTTGATCAGCATGGGCGCGCGCGTGGTGGTGTGCGACCCGCACCGCGCGGTGGTGACCGGCCCTTCCGAACTGGTCGGAAATGAAATCACCACGCCGGACATACGCGCCGGCGTGGCGCTGCTGGGCGCGGCGCTGTGCGCGCGGGGACGCTCCGTGATCATGAACGCACACCAGCTCGACCGGGGCTACGAACGCATCGACAAGCGGCTGCAGAGCCTGGGCGCGGAGATTCAGCGCCGCTGAGCCGCGGCGGAGGTGCGCGGGGGCGGGGTTTGTGCGGGGCCTGACCGATGCGCGATGCGGCGCGGGTTTGTGCGGCCCGGTCGATGCGGCCCGGCGCTGTGTTGTGCGGTAGGGGCGATGCGGCGCGGCGCGGCCCGGTCGATGCGACGGGGCGCTGTGCGTGCGGCGCCCCCGCCCGTGATGATGAACGCACACCGCCTGGGGCGGGGGCGCTCTGCCTTGCGCCGAATTCCTGCCAGCTTCTACACTCGCGCGCCGCTTGCGAGCCGCGCTGAAGCAGCGCATGGGAGGGATTCGTGCGCGCCGTTCGTTGCCGGGGAAACGAGATTGTCGTTGACGACGTGCCGGCGCCGCCCAGCGGCGAGGGCGTGCGCGTCAAGGTGGAGGCCGCGGGCATCTGCGGCTCGGACCTGCACCTGCTCGGCAATATCGAAGGCGTGACGCTGGGCCACGAAATCGCGGGCCGCAGCGAAGACGGCACGCCGGTCGCCGTGGAGCCGCTCTCGCCCTGCCGGCGCTGCGCGCCCTGCCTGCGCGGCGATTACAACCTGTGCGAACTCGGCCCGGCCATGATTCACGGCATCGCGCTGGACGGCGGCATGGCCGAAGAAATACGTGTGCCGGAAACGGCCCTGGCGCCCCTGCCCCGGGGCGTCGAGGTGCGCGACGCCTTTTTGGTGGAGCCGCTGGCGGTGGTGGTGCACGGCCTGCGCCGGGCGGGTTTCCGCAGCGACCAGCGGGTGCTGGTGGTGGGCGCGGGCAACATCGGGCTGTGCGCGGTGGCTGCAGTGCACGCCGCGGGCGCCGAAGTGGCCCTGCTGGCCCGGCACGAACACCAGCGCGAGGCGGGCCGGCGGCTCGGCGCGCGCGGAGATGCAGACGGCCTGTACGACCTGGTGATCGAAGCGGCGGGCAGCGAGAGCGCGCTGGCCGAGGCGGTGGACTATGCGCGGCCGGGCGGGCGCGTGTGCGTGATGGGCAGCTACTGGTCGCCGGTGCAACTGCCGGGCGTGGCGCTGTGCATGAAGGAGGTGGATCTGGTTCCCTCCTCCATGTATGGGCGCTCGGGCGCCGTGCGCGACCTGGACACGGCCGTGGCGCTGCTGGCCGCCCAGCCCGAAATCGCGCGCACGCTGATCACGCACCGCTTCCCGCTGGAGGCCGCGCCCGAGGCCTTCGCCGTTGCGGGCGCCCGCGACCAGGGCGCCATCAAGGTTGTGCTGGAGCCGGGTTTGACGCTGCGATGAGCGGGCATCTGGAGGCGTGTTGCAGGGCGCCTCGCACTTCGGGTATGATGCCGGAACTCAAAGGGTGTGTGGAGTCAGCACGGGCCGGGCGGGGTCTGCGGGATTTCCGGTCGGGCAAGGAGTGAGAACAGATGTCTGAAGCGCTGGTGAAAAAGATCAAGGAGATTCAAAGAGGCCTGCGTGACGGTGTATATCGCACCGAGAAATCAGTAGGATCACAGATTGTCGTACCCATTCTTGAAATGTTGAAATGGCCAACGGGGTCGATCCAAGAGGAGTATCATGTAGGGAGAAAATTGGCCGATATTGCACTCATTTTGCCGCGCCATAGCAACCCCTCCATCCTGCTGGAACTCAAAAATGTCGGAAAAGTTGATGAGGCTCGGGAGCAGCTTTTCAATTATTGTGTCCAGGAATCCCCCACCGAGTTCGGCGTCACAACAGACGGCGCGAGCTGGCGATTCCATCTTCCTCTTAAAACAAAGGGTGATCGAGAGGTGCGGAGGGTGAACTTAACCCCTGATTCCATTGATTCCGCAGAAGAAGTCGCACGGTGTCTCACGCACTATCTCGCTTTTTCACGCGTAAAAAGCGGTGATGCTCTCAAGGCCGCAAAGAAAGATTACGAAAAGAAACTCCGCGAGGATGAGCTGGCCAGGGAAAAGCAAGCTCAAATAGATGCACTGCGCGGGGAAATTCCCGAGATATTGAATGATGTCATTATCGATAACCTGCATCCCGAGATATTCAAGATTCTTGTTCGGGAATGCCGCAAGCGAATCAAGTCGCCCCTGCGCAAGGATGTCGTTGGGGAAGTCCTGAAAACTCTGGAACAACCCAAGTGGAATTGGAGGGCGACGCCTCACGAAGAGAGGGATGGAACAGGCGAAAACAAAGAGCCTCGACCTGAAAAGTCTGGTCGTCGCCGCACCGTCGTTGTTGGAAAGTGGCAGAAGGATTTCCGTAATGCCACCGAAGCCCAGGTGGCGTTTTTAAACGCCCTTGAGCGAGAATTCGGAATGAAAATTCTCCACAAGCTGTCAGTCTTGCCCTCTTACAAAGGAACCAAGATCCGACGACTTGCCTCCATACGAGACGGAATTGCTGAACGGAAAAACCCTGCATGGAAGCAATCAACAAAGCTTGAATGCGGCTGGTGGTTGTGCACGAAAAC
>CAZJXU010000253.1:0-2113 GCA_964550095.1 uncultured Spirochaetales bacterium
GCCTGCGCCTGCATTTGCGCCGCTGGCTGCAGCCGGTTTTGCATCGCCGCCTGCGCCTGCTCTGCCTGCGCCGGGTTTGACTGAGCCCGCATCTGCGTTTGATCCTGCGCCGGCTTTTCCGTCGGTGGCTGCGTTTGCATCACCTGTCGCGTTCGCGCCCGTTCCGCCCGCATCAGGGCCGCCACGGGTAGCGCGAAAAGTCCGGCGCGCGTTTCTGGTTGAAGGCGTCGCGCCCCTCCTGCGCTTCTTCGCTCATGTAGAAGAGCTGGGTGGCGTGGCCCGCGAGTTCCTGCAAGCCGGCCTGGCCGTCGCAGTCCGCGTTGAACGCGGCCTTCAGGCAGCGAATTGCAATCGGGCTGTGTTCCAGGATGCGGCGTCCCCAGGCCACCCCCTCCGCTTCCAGTTCGCCAAGCGGCACAACCGCGTTGACCAGGCCCATGTCGCGCGCTTCTTCCGCCGAGTACTGCCGACACAGGTACCAGATTTCGCGGGCCTTTTTCTGACCGACGTGACGCGCCAGGTAGGCCGCGCCGAAGCCGCCGTCGAAAGAACCCACGCGCGGCCCTGTCTGGCCGAAGCGCGCGTTGTCCGCGGCGATGGTCAGGTCGCACACCACGTGCAGCACGTGGCCGCCGCCGATGGCGTAACCCGCCACCAGCGCGATCACGGGCTTGGGCATGGTGCGGATCAGGCGTTGCAGATCGAGCACGTTGAGACGCGGCGTGCCCTGGTCGTCCAGGTAGCCCGCGTCGCCGCGCACCTTCTGGTCGCCGCCGCTGCAAAAGGCCTGGTCGCCCTCGCCGGTAAACAGCACCACACCCAGCTTCGGGTTTTCGCGCACGCGCGTGAAGGCGTCCAGCAACTCGAACAGGGTCTTGGGGCGGAAGGCGTTGCGGACCTCCGGCCTGCATATCGTAATTTTGGCGAGGCCCTCGCTGGTTTCGAAGCGGATGTCCTCGTAGTCGCCCGCCTTGCTCCAGTTCGGCGGGGCCGCGGCGGGTTCGGTGGTAGCTGACATGGTGGCTGCTCCTTTTGTTTGTGCCCGCCGCGTACCGGCGGGCGGGTGTTCGGGTTAGCGGGTTGATGTGTGCACGCGGCCGCCGCTTCCGACGCTGCGCACGCCTTCGCTGAAACTGCCGCCGCTTCCGACGCTGCGCGCTTCTTGTACCCGCACGCCGTTGTCTTCGTCGGTGTTGCCGCCTTCGCCGCTGTGCGCGCCTTCGCTGGAACTGCTGTTGCTTCCGACGCTGCGGTCACCTTCGGCAGCGCCGCCGTCTTCGTCGCCGCGACCGTCTTCGCTGAAACTGTCGCCGCTTCCGACGCTGCGGTCATCTTCAGAAGCGCCGCCGTCTTCGTCGGTGTTGCCGCCTTCGCCGCTGTGCTCTTTCTCGGCGGCTTCGATGAAGCGCCGCGCGGCGCGCTTGAAGCCCTCCGGATCTTCCAGGTGCGCGGCGTGGCCGACCCGCGCAAGCTCCACATGTTGCGAGCGGGGCAGCCGCTTCATGAGTTCCCGCGCGACTTCGCCGAAGCGCGGATCATACTCACCGGTAACCAGCAGTACCGGCGCACAAATGCAGGGGAGCGCATCGAACAGCGCGGGCTGCGCGCCCGGGCCGATGCCCCGCAGCGAAGCAACGAGCCCCTGCGCACTGCACTGCAAACGCCGGCGCCGCATTTCGGCCAGGGTCTCCGCGCCCAGGGTGCGCTGTGTCGAAAAGAGCGGCAGGGCCGCCCAGTAATCCACGAACCACCCCATTCCCTCGCTCTCGATGCGCTGCGCCAGCGCTTCGTCTTCTTCGCGGCGCCGCGCGCGATCCGCAATGCCGTAGATGCCGGCGCGCCCTCCTATCATCGTGAGCGAAAGCGTGCGTTGCGGCTCGGCCAGCGCCAGCGCCAGCGCAATACGGGCGCCCAGCGAGTAGCCGATGATATGCACGCGCTTCACCTTCCTTGCGCGCAGCAGCGCCGCGAGATCCGCGCTGCAGTTCTGCATGCGGTAGGCGGAAGGCTCACGTGGCGCATCGCTGTGGCCGTGACCCAGAAGATCGACGGACAGAACGCGGAAGCGATCGGAAAACATGGGGACCAGAAACTCCATGCTGTGCGTGCTGCC
>CAZJXU010000254.1:0-2781 GCA_964550095.1 uncultured Spirochaetales bacterium
GCACCTGGTCGTAGTAGAAGAGCAGCAGGTAGGCGAAGCCGTTGTCCTTCACGCCGTAGGCGACGGAGCCGAAGCCCCGCAGACCACGCTCGGGGTGCGGCTCGCCTACGGCTTCGGCTCCGTCGCCTACGGCGTGAAGGACAACGGCTTCGCCTACCTGCTGCTCTTCTACTACGACCAGGTGCTGGGCCTTTCCGCGGGCCTGGCCGGCATCGCGCTGATGACGGCCATGCTCTTCGACGCCGTCTCCGACCCCCTGGTCGGCTACATCTCCGACAACTGGCGCTCGCGCTGGGGCCGTCGCCACCCCTTCATGTACGCCGCGCTGCTGCCGGTCGCCGCCTCCTACCTGCTCTTGTGGAATCCGCCCCAGGGCCTCTCCCAGGGCGCCCTCTTCACCTGGCTCCTGGTCGTCGCCGTGCTGGTGCGCACCCTGATCACCCTTTACGAAATCCCCTCCACCGCTCTGGTCTCCGAGTTCACCGACCGCTACGACGAGCGCACCACCCTGCTTTCCTTCCGCTACTTCTTCGGCTGGTGGGGCGGGCTGACCATGGCCATCGCCGCCTACTGGGTGTTCTTCACCACCGACGCCGCCGGCGGGCAGGGCCAGCTCGAAGCCTCGGGCTACCTGGGCTACAGCCTCTTCGCATCGCTGCTGATCGCGCTCGGCATCGGGGTCTCCAGCGTCGGCACGCATCACCGCATCCCCACGCTGCGCGCGCCGCCCCCGCGCATGCGCAAAACACCGCTGCGCGTGCTGCAGGAGCTGCGCGAAAGCCTCGCCAACCATTCCATCCGCATGCTCTTCCTGGGCGCACTGGCCTACGCCGGCGCCGCGGGCGTCTCCGCCGCGCTCAGCATCTACCTGTCCACCTACCTGTGGGGGCTCTCCAGCGCGCAAATCGGCTGGCTCAATGTCGGTTACCTGGGCTCCGCCATGGCCGCGCTGCACCTGGCGCCCGCCTGCGGCCGCCGCTTCGGCAAAAAGCCCGCCGCCATCTTCATGGCGCTGGCCGCCATCGTCCCGATATGCGCGATGATCCTGCTGCGCATTAATGGCTACCTGCCGCCGCCCGGCTCGCACGAACTCTTCCTGATGCTGTTCGTGGTGAACACCGTGGACATTGCATTGCTGATCAGCTCCAACATCCTGATCGCCTCGATGGTCGCCGACGTGGTGGAAGAGAGCGAACTCGAAACCGGGCGTCGTTCCGAGGGCGTCTTCTTCGCCGCGCGCAGCTTCGCCGCCAAGGCCGTCTCGGGCTTCGGCATCGTGGGCGCCACCCTCATGCTCGCCGTGGTGGGCTTCCCCGAGGATGCCCGCGGCGTCGGCGATGTCAGCGAAGAGGTGCTGGCGCGTTTCGGCATCCTCTACATCATCACGCTCGGCTTCTTCTACCTGGTCGCCGTGTTCTTCTACTCCCGCTACCGCATCACGCGCGAAGCGCACGAGCGCCACCTGCATGAACTCTCCCGGGGCGCGGGGCAGGGCGCGCCGCGGTAAAATGCCGCGCGTCGTGAAAACAGAACGCGCCTGACTTGCCAACGAAAGGGGCCGGCCGCTGCGGTCGGTCGTACCGAACCCCGCCGCCGCCAACAAAGCCGCGCGCCGCGCGCATCAACAAAATCGCCGCTCGCCCGCACCAACAAAACAAACACCGCCGCGAAAACAGAACACCCCGCCACGCCCGCAACAAAGCCCGCCCGCGCATCAACAGAGCGCACCACGCCCCGCCGCGCATCAACAAAGCAAAGCCACGCCCGCAACAAAGCCACCCCCGGCAAACACACCGCCACATCAAAACCGAAACAACAAGGAAGGAGCCCGCCCATGCCGCGCGCCCGCCTGGCCGAACTGGAACTGGAATACACCACCTGGGGCGAGCGCGCCCGGGGCCGCCCGCTGCTGCTGATACGCGGCCTCGGCACGCAGATGATCGACTGGCCGGACGAGTTCTGCGAAACCCTCGTGGAAAGCGGCCACTACCTGGTCGCCTTCGACAACCGCGACGTCGGGCTTTCAAGCTGGTTTGACGAAGCCGGCGTGCCCAACATCTCCCGCCTGCGCGAACAGCTCGCGCGCGGCGAAACGCCGGCGCTGCCCTACACGCTGGACGACATGGCGGACGACGTAGTGGGCCTGCTGGACGTGCTGGAACTGCCAAGCGCGCACCTGTGCGGCATGTCGATGGGCGGCATGATCGCCCAGGTGGTCGCTTACCGTCACCCGGAGCGCGTGCGCAGCCTGGTTTCCGTGATGTCGGGCACAGGCAACCCCGAGCTGCCGCGGCCCACGCACGCGGCCATGAAGGCATTGCTTGCGCCGCCGCCCACCGGGCGCGAAGCCTACATCGCGCACCAGGTGCAAAGCGCCCACGCCTTCGCCGGCCCGGACTATCCCGTTGCTGATGACGTCCGCGCCGCCCGCGCCGCGCGCGCTTACGACCGCGCCTTTCACCCCGCCGGCGCCGCCCGGCAGTATGCCGCTATCCTCGCCCACGGCGACCGCAGCGAGCGGCTCGTTTCGGTGCAGGCCCCCACCCTGGTCATTCACGGCGAGGCCGACCCGCTCTTGCCGGTCGAAGCCGGCCGCGACACCGCGCGCCGCATACCCGGCGCCCGGCTGCTGGAAATCCCCGGCATGGGGCACGAAATTCCGGCGGCCCTGGCGCCGCGCATCGCCGAGGCCATCTCGCGCCACACCGCCGCCGCCGAAGCCGGGGCGCCGGGCGGGGGCGGTGTGGCGCGAGATGGCCTCGGCGATGCGCGGCGCCAGGG
>CAZJXU010000255.1:0-7408 GCA_964550095.1 uncultured Spirochaetales bacterium
GCGCTTTGCTCCGGGCTCTCGTCGTATTCGCCCATGGCGTTCGGCAGGCCGGCGTTCGGGTAGCAGCTCACCAGGGCGTCTGCGAGTTCGGAAAACTCCGCCACGTGCGGGCGCAGTTTTTCGGCGCCCAGCGAACAGTTGGCGCCGACGAAGAGCGGCGCCGCGTGGCGGACGGAGTGGTAGAAGGCGTCCACCGTCTGGCCGGAGAGGCTGCGGCCGCTGGCGTCGGTGATTGCAAGCGAAACCAGCAGGGGCACGCGCTTGCCCGTTTTCGCAAAGGCTTCCTCCACGGCGAACAGGGCGGCCTTGGCGTTCAGCGTGTCGAAGATGGTTTCGACGGCCAAAAGATGCACGCCGCCCTCCAGCAGGCCCTCCACCTGTTCCTGGTAGGCCCGCACCAGTTCGCGGAAGCCCAGCGCGCGAAATGCGGGGTTGTTTACGTCGGGGGAAAGCGAGAGCGTGCGGTTGGTGGGGCCGACGGCGCCCGCGACGAAGCGTGGTCGCTCTGGTGTTTTTTCGCTCCAGACTGCGGCCGCCGCGCAGGCGATTTTGGCTGCCTCCACGTTGAGTTCGCGCACCAGCGCCTGGTTGCCGTAGTCCGCCTGCGAAACGGCGTTGGCGTTGAAGGAGGTCGTGCCCAGCACGTCGGCGCCGGCGGCCAGGAAGCGCTCGTGGATGCCTTGCACCAGGGCGGGCTGCGTCAGCACCAGCAAATCGGTGTTGCCCTTTTGCGGGAGCTCGTGGTCCTTGAAACGCGCCCCGCGCCAGTCGGCTTCGCTCAGCCCCTCGGCCTGCACCATGGTGCCCATGGCGCCGTCCTTGACCAGGATGCGCTGCGCGGCGATTTCCCTCAGTCGTTTTTCGATGGCCTGACTGGACACCTGATCCGCCTCCGGATGTGCGTGCTCCGCCCCGGCAGCAGCCGCCGCGCCGCGCGCTCGGCGGGCCCGATTTACGTGCGCGGGGGGGCCCGCGGGAGAGGCTGTGCAAACCGCGCATCAGCCCGTCTGAGGGCGTAAATGGCCATTATCGCGGCGGATTCGGCGGCGGTCAACCGCGGCGGGGCGGAAGCGGACGCCCGGGCGTCGCCGACCGCCGCTTGGCCCGGCCGGGCCGTTTCGACCGCCCCGTCGCCCGAGCGCCGAATCGCGGGACAGCCGAATCGCCGGGTTCGCCTTGACATCCCGCCCGGCGTGCACATCCTGCCCAGCCAGTCCTACCAGTACTACAGGGAGGCCCATTCATGGCGACCAGCGGAAAAATCATCGGCATCGACCTTGGCACCACCAACTCGGTGGTGGCGGTGATGGAGGGCGGCCGGCCCGTCGTGATCACCAACGAGGAGGGAGGCCGCACCACGCCCTCGGTGGTGGCCTTCAGCGACGAGGGCGAGCGCCTGGCGGGCGCCATCGCCAAGCGGCAGTCCGTCACCAACCCCGAGCGCACCATCTACTCCATCAAGCGCTTCATGGGGCGGCGCCTGCCGGAGGTCCCCGAGGAGATTGGCCTGGTCCCCTACAAGGTCATCGAGGGGAACGAGGGCACGGCCTCTGTGGACGTGGACGGCACGCACTACACGCCCCCTGAAATTTCGGCGATGATTTTGCAGAAGCTGAAGAAGGCGGCGGAGGATTATCTCGGCCAGGAAGTCAGCGGCGCCGTGATAACAGTGCCCGCCTACTTCAACGACGCCCAGCGCCAGGCCACCAAGGACGCTGGCAAAATCGCGGGCCTCGATGTCAAGCGCATCATCAACGAGCCGACCGCGGCGGCGCTGGCCTACGGGCTCGAGAAAAAGACCGACGAAAAAATCGCGGTCTATGACTTCGGCGGCGGCACCTTCGACATTTCCATCCTCGAGGTGGGCGAGAACGTGGTGGAGGTCAAATCGACCAACGGCGATACGCACCTCGGCGGTGACAACCTGGACCAGCGGGTGATCGACCACCTGGTCGCAGAGTTCAAGCGCGAGCAGGGCATCGATTTGAGCGAAGACCCGATGGCGATGCAGCGCCTGCGCGAAGCGGCGGAGAAGGCGAAGATAGAGCTTTCCTCTTCGCAGAGCACCGACATCAACCTGCCTTATATCACGGCCGGCGCGTCGGGCCCCAAGCACATGAACCTGAAGCTCACGCGCGCGAAGTTCGAGCAGCTCATCGAGGACCTGGTGGAGCGTACCCTGGAGCCCTGCCGGCGCGCCATTGAAGATGCCGGCGTGAAGCTCTCGGAGATAGACGAGGTGGTGCTGGTGGGCGGCTCCACCCGCGTGCCGCTGGTGCAGCAGAAGGTGCAGGACCTGTTCGGCAAGGAGGCCAACCGCACGGTCAACCCCGACGAGGTGGTGGCGGTGGGCGCGGCGGTGCAGGGCGGCGTGCTGGCCGGCGACGTGAAAGACGTGCTGCTGCTCGACGTCACGCCCCTCTCGCTCGGCATCGAGACCCTGGGCAAGGTGATGACCCGCCTGATCGACCGCAACACCACCATCCCCACCAAGCGCAGCCAGGTGTTCTCGACGGCCGCGGACAACCAGCCGCAGGTGGAGATCCGCGTGCTGCAGGGCGAGCGCGACATGGCCGACGACAACCGCGAGATCGGCCGCTTCATTCTCGACGGCATTCCGCCCGCGCCGCGCGGCGTGCCCCAGGTGGAGGTGAGCTTCGACATCGACGCCAACGGGATCCTCTCGGTGTCGGCGACGGACAAGGCCTCGGGCAAGGAGCAGTCGATTCGCATCGAGGGCGCCGGAGGCCTTTCGGAACAGGAAATCGACCGCATGGTGAAGGACGCCGAGACGCACGCCGAAGAGGACAGCAAGCGCCGGGGCGACATCGAAAGCCGCAACAAGCTGGACAGCCTGGTGTACGAGGCCGAGAAGCAGCTCTCCGCCGCGGGCGACAAACTCCCGGAGCAGGAGAAGTCGCAGCTCGAAGCCTTGATCAAGACCGCCAAGGAGGAGCTGGAAAGCGAAGACGCCGCCCGCATCGAGGCTGCTCACGGAAAGCTGGAGCAGGCGCTGCACAAGCTGGCCGAAACCCTGTACAAGGCGGAAGGCGAGGGCGCGGCCCCGGGCGCGGCCCAGGGCGCTGAGTCTTCGCCGCCGGGCGGCGCGGGCGGCGAGGATGTGGTGGACGCGGAGTTCACCGAGAGCCCCGAAGACGAGAAAGACAAGGGCAAGGGCAAAGACGCAGGCGCGTGAGCGGACGCGCCCAGGGGCCGGGCGTGCGCCGCCGGCCCGGCGCTGGAGAACACGGTTGTCACAAGCGGAGGATCAGCAGGCAGAAGGGCAGGGCCGCCCGGCCGAGCCCCTGCTGCTCGAGGACGAGGCGGGCGGCGCGCCGCTCAGCATCCCCGAACGGTTGCCCGTGTTGCCGCTCAAGAACACCGTCCTGTTCCCGAAGCTGCTGGCGCCCATGCTCGTCAACACCCGTCGCAGCAAGACTCTGATCGACGCGGTGATGGAGCGAGGCGAGCAGCCCCTGCTGGTGGCGGTGGGCGTCAGCCGCCCCGTGGAGAAGGGGCCCGGCCCGAACGACATCTACCGCATCGGCACGGTTCTGCGCGTGGTTCGCAACATGCGCTTTCCCGACGGTTCGTTCCGGGTGCTGGCGCAGTGCCTGGCCCGTGCTGAAATTCTGGATATCGAAAGCGAGCAGCCCTTCTTCGAAGGCCGCATTGCGCTTTGCGTCGAGGGCGGCGACGAAGGCTCCGTAGAGGCGCAGGCGCTGGTGCGCGACGTGCGCGAGCAGTTCATGAACCTGGTGAACGAGACGAACCTCGGCAAGGAAGTGGAAGCGCCGGAGAGCGCCCTGGAGGAGCCCGGCGCGCTGGCCGACCTGGTGGCCTACAAGCTGGAGATCGAGCCTTCCGCCAAGCAGGCCGTCCTGGAAGAGCTCGACGTGGTGAAACGCCTGCACCGGGTGCGCTCGGAACTGAAGCGCGCCGTGGAGGCGGCGCAGGTCGCCGGGGAAATTCGCGAAAAGGTGCAAAGCGAAATGGGGCGCAGCCAGCGCGAGTACATGATGCGCCAGCAGCTCGACCAGATACGCCGCGAACTCGGCGAAAAGGAAGACTCGAAGTCCGAGGCGCAGCGCTTTCGCGAGCGCATCGAGGCGCTGCGCATGCCGGAAGAGGCGCAGAAGCAGGCCATGCGCGAGGTGGAGCGCTTCGAGCAGATACCGGACACGGCGATGGAGCACAGCGTCATCCGCAACTACCTGGAGTGGATGACGGAGGTTCCCTGGAGCGCCGTCAGTGAAGATCGCCTTTCGCCGGCGGAGGCGCGCGCGGTGCTGGACGAAGACCACTACGGCCTCGACAAGGTCAAAGAGCGCATCACAGAGTACATCGCCGTGCTGTCTTTGAAGCGCGACCTGCGCGGGCCCATCCTCTGCTTCGTCGGGCCGCCCGGCACGGGCAAGACCTCGCTCGGCAAATCGATTGCGCGCGCGATGGGGCGCCGCTTCGAGCGCATCGCGCTGGGCGGCGTTCACGACGAAGCGGAAATTCGCGGCCATCGCCGCACTTACATAGGCGCCTTGCCCGGTCGCATCATCCAGGGCCTGCGCCGCGCCGGCACGCGCAACCCCGTCTTCATGCTCGACGAAATCGACAAGGTGGGCGCAGACTACCGGGGCGACCCGTCTTCGGCCCTGCTCGAGGTGCTCGACCCGGAGCAGAACAACAGCTTCAGCGACCACTACCTGGAGACGCCCTTCGATCTCTCGCAGGTGATGTTCATCGCCACCGCCAACCTGGCCGACCCGATTCAGCCGGCGCTGCGCGACCGCATGGAGCTGATTGAACTGCCGGGTTACATCGAAGAAGACAAGCTGGAGATCGCCAGGCGCTACCTGCTGCCCCGGCAGCTTCGCGCGAGCGGCATTGCGGAGTTGCCGCTGGAGGTAGCGGACGAGACCCTGCAGCGGATCATTCGCAGCTACACCCGGGAGGCGGGCGTGCGCAACCTGGAGCGCGAAATCGGCGCCGTCTGCCGCAAGATCGCGCGCCGGGTTGCCGAGGGGGAAGTCGCGGCGCCCGCGGTGGTTTCGCCGGAGTCGTCGCCGCCGCCGTCGGAGTCGTCGGAAGCATCGGATTCGCCCGCGTCGTCGGAGTCGTCGGAAGCGCCGGAAAAGCCGGAAGCGCGGCCCGGCGCAGACGCCGCGCCTTTGCGCGTTGCGCCCGAAGATTTGGACAAGCTGCTCGGCCCGGTCAAGTTCGAGCCCGAGCTGGCCGAGCGCGCGGGCATCCCCGGCGTGGCCGTGGGCCTGGCCTGGACGCCCGCGGGCGGGGACATTCTCTTCGTCGAAAGCACGCGCATGCCGGGCCGGGGCGCACTGAAACTCACCGGCTCCCTCGGCGAGGTGATGCGCGAGAGCGCCGAGGCCGCGCGTTCCTGGCTGAAACATCACGCGCAGGAACTGGAGATTGCGCCGGAGCGCTTCGAAAGCTGCGACTTGCACATCCACGTGCCGGCGGGCGCCGTGCCCAAGGACGGCCCTTCTGCAGGCATCGCCATGGTTGCAGCCCTGGCTTCCCTGCTTTCCGGCCGCGCTGCGCCCCCCGATGTTGCCATGACCGGTGAAATCACGCTGCGCGGCAAGGTGTTGCCGGTGGGCGGCATCAAGGAGAAGGTGCTGGCCGCGCGCCGCGCCGGCATCCGCCGCGTGGTGCTGCCCGAGCCCAACCGCCGCGAGGCAGAGCAGATCGAGCCGGAACTCGTAGAGGGCCTCGAGTTCGACTATGTTTCCCGTGTTGATGAAGCGCTTGGACACATTCTTCCGTCGGCGCCCCGCTGAATGCGGCGCCGGCGCGCGCCGGCACGCTGCGAACGGGTCCGCTGCGCCCGGTTTCGCAAAGGCCGCCCCGGCGCCTTCGCCTGCCGCACGCGGCGGGCCCGGGTCTTCGCCTGTTTCGCACGGCGCGCCCGGGTCTTCGCCTGTTTCGCACGGCGTGCCTTCGCCTTCGCCCTTCTCGAACAGACGGGGGCTTTCGCTGCGCGGGCTTTTCGTCGCTCTCGCGCTTGTTTTCACGGGCGCGGCGCCTGCCTGCGTTCCGCAAACGCTCTACGAACAGTCTCTTGCCGAGCAGGCCACACTGGAGCGCGAGCTGGCGCGCGCCAAGCGCCGTGGCAAAGAGCTGGAACTGGGCATCGAAAGCCTGGAGAACGAGCGGGCCGAGTTGATCGAACGCATCGAATCGCTGCGTCTCGACGAAGCGGCGCTGCGCGAACGAGGCGAAGGGCTGCGCGGGCGCGTGGCTGCCCTGGAAGCCCGCAGCGCGCAGCTTTCCGAAACTCTGACCACCCGCGAAGAAGAACTGGAAGCGCGCAGCGCGGAAATCGTCACGCTGCGCTCCACCTACGACACCCTGGTGGCGGACCTGCAATCCGAAGTCGCCAAGGGGCAGGTGGAGGTCGAGCGCCTGAAGGGCGGCCTCAAGGTGAAGCTGGCGCAGGCGGTGCTCTTCGATTCCGGTTCCGCTTCGCTGACCGGCGCGGGCCGGGAGGTGATCACGCGGGTGGCGCGGCGTCTGAAACAGGGCGACGCCCTGCTGGAAGTGCAGGGGCACAGCGACAACCAGGCCATTCGTCCATCGAGCCGGGCGCGCTACCCCTCCAACTGGGAACTCGCCGGCGCCCGCGCGGCCGCCGTGGTGCGCGTGCTGCTGGAGGGCGGGGTGAATGCTTCGCGGATGCGCGCGGTCTCCTACGCCGACACGCAGCCGGTGGCGGACAACACTACGGCATCCGGCCGGGCAGACAACCGCCGCATTGAAATTCTCCTGCGTCCCGCGGCTTCGGTGGCGGGTTCGGCGAGCGCGGAGGCGCCTGGGGAGGGCGCCGCGCCGATGCCGGATGCGCCGTAGCAAGGGGAGAAGGGGCCTCCGGGGCAGGAAAACGCAGCAGCAGCGGGTGGTGTCGAATCGATGCCGCCGGAGGCTGAACCCTCGCAGGCTGCGCCCTGAGGCCGCACTCCTCGCGCCTGATTTATCAATGGATGTGGCCTGCCGCAGCGCGCCCTGAGGCCGCCCTGACCGGGCCGAATTTGCTTTGCCGCCGCCGCTCCCCCTGGGGTACAATCCCCATTCCCCCTTTTTGACGACGGGAAGCCCGGCCAGGCGGAGGCTCCCGGCGCAGGAGACAGAAGACAGGGAACAGGAGGATGGTCATGACATGCATATCCCGGAACTTCAGTCGTTTTGCCGGCGCGGCAGTGCTCTTGCTGCTGCTGGGTGCCGTGCCCGCCCCAGGGCCGCTCGCCGCCGAGGCAGAGCCGCCTTCGCTGGAAGAATTCGCCAAGTGGCCGAAGGTTTACGACGTGCAGCTCTCTCCGGACGGGAAGCACCTGGCCGTGATGCGCCTGCGCCAGGGGGAGGGCGACAACTACGTCATAGATGTTTACGAAACTGC
>CAZJXU010000256.1:0-4490 GCA_964550095.1 uncultured Spirochaetales bacterium
TCGCGAAGCGGCCGCCGTCGGTGCAATAGGGCGCGCCCCCTTCCCCGGCCCGGCCGAAGCGGCTGCATAGCGCCCGGCCCAGCCGCTCGCCAGAGGGCGACATCAGGCCCGGCACGCACTGCGGCTCACCGACCTCGATGCGCGCTTCCCGGCCCGAGCCCGGGTCCGGCGCGGGCGTCTCCAGCAGGCGCGTGCGAATGCGCTGCGCCAGCGCATCCAGATCTTCGTCAGGCAGCGGCCTGTAACTGAGCCGGAAGGTGCACGTATCGGCAATCATGTTGAGCGCGCTGCCGCCTTCGACCGTGCCCAGGTTGAGCGTCGTGTAGGGCGCCTCCGGAAAGAGCGCGCCGAACTCCGCCTTCGGCGCCTGGCGCAGCTCTTCCTGGAGCGCGCCGATGCGCGTCAGCAACTGCGCGGCGACCGCGATGGCGTTGACGCCCGCCTCCGGCAGGCTGGAATGTCCGGGCGCGCCGTGCACGCGCACCTCGAAGGAGACCACGCCCTTGTGCGCGTGGAAGACATCCCAGCCCGTGGGCTCGCCGATCCAGCAAAGGCGCGGCGCGGGCGTGTCTTTCAGCAGCGCCGGCAGCGCGGGGCCCAGCCGCTCTGCGCCCAGGCAGCCCGTCTCTTCGTCTGCGGTGAAGAGCATCACCAGCGGGCGGCGTAGCGCCCCGAAATCCAGGCGCTGTGCGGCCACAGCGCACTGCGCCAGGAAGCCCTTCATGTCCGAAGCGCCCCGCCCGTAGCCGCGGCCCCCTTCGACCGTAAAGCGCAGCGGGTCCCGGGACCAGCCCGGCTGGCTTGCAAAGGGCACCACGTCCAGGTGGCCGGAGAGGATCAGGCCGTCCGGCTCGGCGGGCCCCGCCGTCGCCACCAGGTTGGCCTTCCGGTGCTCCTGGTCCTGCCATTCCTGCAGCTCGACCCGCATGCCGGCGTCCGCCAGGCGCTCGCCCAGCCGGGCCATGGCGTCCCGGTTGCCCAGGTGGCTGACGGTGTTCGCCGCGATCAGCTCGCTGGTGATCTCGATTAAAGATGCGTTTTCCAAGGAAACTCCCCCGGGGGAAGCCAGTTTCGCCCCCTCGACCGTCATTTTGGGCCATCCTGCTCAAAAGTCAACCGCAGTTTGAGGAAAAAATGCGCGTTTTGGGTGGACTCCTGCCTGGATTTCTGTAGGATGAGTGGTTCACAGCCCCTTTATCCCCTCCCCCACCCTTGGAGCCTCCGCCATGCCCGAAAGCCAGGAAAAGCCCCGGAGCGGCGCCGAAGCGCTGCTGCGGGGGCTGGAAGAACAAGGCGTCGAGTACATCTTCGGCCTCTCCGGCGGCGCCGCCATCCCCATCTTCGATGCGCTGGTGGAATCCAGCATCCACTTGGTGCTGGTGCGCCACGAGCAGGGCGCCGTGCACATGGCGGACGGTTACGCGCGCGCCACCGGCAGGCCGGGCGTGGTGCTGGTGACCTCGGGGCCGGGCGCCACCAACACCGTCACCGGGCTGCTGACCGCGCACATGGATTCCTCGCCCGTGGTCGTGATTACCGGGCAGACGCTGACCGGCAACCTCGGCAGCGACGCCTTCCAGGAAGCGGACGTCACCGGCATTACCTACCCGGTTGTCAAGCACAGTTACCTGGTGCGCGATGCGGACGCGATACCGCGCACTGTGCGCGAGGCCTTTCACATTGCGAACACCGGGCGCCCGGGGCCGGTGCTGATCGACGTGCCCAAGGACATCAGCGACGGCCCCTGCCATGCGCGGGAAGTGGGCGCGCTGGACCTGCCCGGTTACACGGTGCCCGGCAGAGCCGCGGCAGCGGAACTCGACGCGGCGGCTGCTCTGCTGGCGGCGTCCCGCAGGCCGGTGCTGTATGTCGGGCACGGCGCCGTGATCTCCGGCGCGGGCAAGGCGGTGATGGAACTGGCGGAGCGGCTGCGCGCGCCCATGGTCAACACGCTGCTCGGCAAGGGCGCGGCAGACGAAACGCATCCCCTGCACCTCGGCATGCTCGGCATGCACGGCACCGCCTACGCCAACAAGGCGGTGGAAGAATGCGACCTGATCATGGCGATCGGCGCGCGCTGGGACGACCGCATCACCGGCAAGGTGGATGCGTTCTGCACCGGCGCGCGCAAGATACACGTGGATGTGGACCCAACAGAGTTCAACAAGGTGATCCGCCCCGATGTGTGCGTGCTGGGCGATGCGCGCCTGGCGATGGAGGACCTGCTGCCCCGGGTCGGCCCGCTCGACACGGGCGAGTGGCTGGCGCGTTGTGCGCGCTGGCGCAAGCGCTACCCGCTGAAGTACTCCCGGAAGGGGGGGCTGCGCGCGCAGCACGTGCTGGACCGGCTGGACGCGCTGACCGAAGGCAACACCATCATCACCGCCGACGTGGGGCAGCACCAGATGTGGGCGGCCCAGTTCTGTCGCACCCGGGAAGGGCGGCGCTGGATCACCAGCGGCGGCGCGGGCACCATGGGCTTCGGCTTTCCGGCGGCCATCGGCGCCAAGTTCGCGCGCCCAAGCGAGGAAGTGTGGGCCGTGGTGGGCGACGGCGGCTTCCAGATGACGATGGCCGAGCTGGCCACCGCGGCTGTGCACAAGACGGCCGTCAAGTGCCTGGTGATCAACAACAACTACCTCGGCATGGTGCGTCAGTGGCAGGAGCTGTTTTTCGAAAACCGGCTCTCGGGCGTGGACCTGGAGGGCAACCCGGACTTCGTGAAGCTGGCCGAGGCCTACGGCGTGAAGGGGCTGCGCATACGCAGGCCGGGCGACATCGACGCCAGGCTGCAGCAGGCGCGCGAGCACGACGGCCCGGTGCTGATCGTGGCCGAGGTGGTCAAGGAGGACAACGTCTTCCCGATGATTCCCAGCGGCGCGGCGCTTTCGGAGATGATCATCGAACCGCCCAGGACGCGCCTGGAAAAGCCCAGTGGCAGCACCTGATACACAGGCGGCGGAAGCGAAGGTGCGGGTGAGCGGCGGCGTGGCGGGCGATGCCGCTGGCGGCGCGCAGGCCGGAACGCAGGGAGCCGCGGGCGCCGCGGAGGCAGTGGATGCGATGCGTCCCGGTGAAGAAACGGCCGGCGCCGCTCCCAGCTCTGGCGCGAAGCGCAGCGACCAGCACACCATCGCGCTCTATGTCAACGACCGTCCGGGCGTGCTGGTGCGCGTAGCGCTGGTCTTCGCCCGGCGCGGTTTCAACATCGAGAGCCTGGTGGTCAGCCCTTCCGCCCTGGGCGGTTTTTCCCGGATGACCATCACCTGCAGCGGCGCCCCGGAAACACTGGAACAGATCATCAAGGCGCTGAACCGCCTGGTGGACGTGGTGCACGCCACCGACCACACAGACGACGCCTCCTACGAAACGGAAATCGCCCTGGTGAAAATCGCGGGCAAGGTGAACCAGCGCACCGAAATCCTGCAGATCGCCGAGCACTACGAAGCCAAGGTGGTGGACTACGGCAGCGAGTCCATGATCTTGCGCGTGGCGGGCGGCAGCGACAAAATCGACGCATTCATCGGCCTGCTGCGCCCCTTCGGCATCGTCGAACTGGTTCGCTCCGGCAAGCTGCTGATGGCGCGGGGGCTGATGGAGACCTGAGCGGGTTCCGGCGGGGCCGGCGGCGCGAGCGGTCGGCGCTACTCCCGCCCGCCGGATTGCCCGGTGTTGTTCCCGTAATTGTCCGGGTTGTCGCTCGGCAGTCGTATCTCGGACCACGTGATGTTGCGGGGTGATGCTTTTTGATATTCAAAATAACATCCCCAGAATTCCCTGAGCTTCCGAAGTGACGGGAGCGGAAAACGAGTATCACGCGCCTTGGGAAACAACTGGGTTACACGGATGGCGACGTGCTCAAGAGATTCCGTCTGGTCGTATTCGTCAAGAACCTCCTCGCATGAACCAGGGATGCTGCGAAAGAAATTCATCTCGTTGGAGTTCTCCACCAAGTCGGACACCAGGACAAACTTGCAGTTGCTCGCTTTTCCGCATTCCTTGTCGGAAAACACGGAGACGGAATCCTGGACGGCTCTTGTCAGCCATGACTGCCGGGTGTTCGTCGAGAATATTCCGGCCTCGGTGAAGTGCCCTGCAACACGACGTGTAAATGCCTCCAGCGCACCACACCGGCGCTTGAGTTCATCGGCTTCTCGAATCCAGCCCAAAGGTTCACAGGGGTGATCTCCCTCGCGTTTAAACGGCCTCTTCTCACGCCCCGCAGGCCATTGTTCCGCGCCTCCCGTGGTGTAATCTCCCTCTCGGTAGAACACCCGGTACAGAAAAACCTCCGAGTCCTCCGGAAGAAGATCAATTTCGGCTTTGACCCTTTCCCGGATTTTCTCTTGGACTTTGCCGGAGAGCGCACTGCTCGAATCCACCAGAATCACAACGACTCCGGGCCTGGCTCTCGTCCTCCTGTACTCGGAGCATTCCCTCGAATCTTCTTCGAATGTCGGTTGATACGAGGGGCATGCGGCGTCAGAGGA
>CAZJXU010000257.1:0-3661 GCA_964550095.1 uncultured Spirochaetales bacterium
CTCAGCTTGTAGGGCACGCGGCTGTTGTCACGCGCCTTGCCGTTGCCGTTGGGAAAGTACGCGTTGGCGACCAGCAGCTTGCCGAAGCGCGCAAGCTGCAAGCGCCCCTCCCGGTCGAATGCAGCCTTGCCGAGCGAGACATCGATGCGCTGCGGCGCGCGGCGGGCGTACAGGCCGACGCCGCTGTAACCGGGGCGCTCTGCGTCCTGGAAGTGCGTGTGCCAGCCCGGCGGCCTGGCCGCCGCAGGGGGGATTTGTTCCAGCCGCGCGCGCACTTCCTGCACGCCCACGATCTCCGCTCCCGAGTTCTCCAGCCAGCGCGCAAAGCCCCGCCGCTGGCAGGCGCGCAGGCCGTTCACGTTCCAGGAAATGACGCGCGCCGAGGGCATCAGTCGCCGGGAGTCAGGTAGGTGTAGTCCCAAAGCCCCTGGTCGTAGCGGCGCTTCAGCAGCGCGGCTTCTTCCAGGGCGATGTCCTTGCGACGCAGCGCCTCTTCGGTCAGGCGGCGCACCTTCTCCTTCAAGACGGCCTGGTCGTACTCCACGTAGGCGAGCACGTCGCGCACGTCTTCGCCTTCCACCACGTGCTCCACCCGGTAGGCGCCGTCTTCACCCAGGCGTACGTGCACGGCGTCGGTGTCGCCGAACAGGTTGTGCAAATCGCCCAGGATTTCCTGGTACGCGCCCAGCAGGAAAATGCCCAGGTAGTAGGGGCGCCCGTTCGGCGCGTGCAGCTCCAGCACGTCCTTGACCTCGTTGCCGCCGATGAAGTGGCGGATTTTCCCGTGGCTGTCGCAGGTCAGGTCGGCGATGATGCCGCGCCGCGTTGGCTTTTCATCCAGGCGCTGCAGCGGCATCACCGGGAAAAGCTGCTGCACGGCCCAGTGGTCGGGCGCGCTCTGAAACACCGAGAGATTCCCGTAGTAGGTGTCGGTGAGCGCCCGGTCGAGATCCATCAGCTCTTCGGGAAGCTCCGGCAGGCCCTGCGCGATGGCGTGAATTTTCTCGCAGCAGCGCCAGAACAGGCGCTCCAGGCGCGCGCGCTGCTTCAGGTCGAGCTGTCCGACGCTGAACTGCATGGCGGCCTCCTGCTTGGCCTGCAGCGCGTCGTGGTAGTACTCGATCACGTTGTCCGGGTTCACCTCGCGCAGCACGAAGTCCAGGTCGTGAAAAATGCGCGGCTCGCCTTCGCCTATATCGGGTTCCGGGCCCTGCGCCGCGCCGCACGGCGCCCCCACCCGGTTCACCCCGAGCACGTCGAAAACCAGCAGGGCGTGGTGCGCCGTCATCCAGCGACCGGCCTCGGTGACGATGTCCGGGTGGTCGATGTGCGCATCGTCGCAGGCCGCCTGGATGGCGGCGACCACGTCGTTGGCGTATTCCTGCACGCTGTAATTTTTCGAGGAGGGCGCCGCGGTGTGCGCGCCGGTGTAATCGACGCCGAGCCCGCCGCCCACGTCCAGCAGGCTCGGGGCGGCGCCGAGCCCATGCAGCCCGACGAAGATGCGCGTGGCTTCGCGCAGCGCGTCCTTGTGGGCGCGGATGTCCGTGATCTGCGAGCCGATGTGGAAGTGCAGCAGCTTCAGGCAGTCCAGCATGTCTGCGTGGCGCAGCCGCTCCACGGCCTCCACGATCTCCGGCGCCGTGAGTCCGAACTTCGACTTGTCGCCGCTGCTGTCCACCCACTGGCCGGCGCCGGGCGCGGAAAGGCGCGTGCGCACCCCGAGTTCGGGACGAATCTGCAGCTCCTCGGCGATCTTCACCACCAGGTCGATCTCGTGGACGCGGTCGATCACGATCACGGGGCGGCGGCCGAGGCGCTTGGCGAGCAGGGCGGTTTCGATGTAGGCGCGGTCCTTGTAGCCGTTGCAGATGATCAGCGCGTCCGGGGTGTCGAGCAGCGCCAGCACCACCAGCAGCTCGGGCTTGCTGCCCGCTTCCAGGCCGATGCCCAGCGCGTTGCCGAAGGAGATGATTTCTTCGACCACGTGGCGCTGCGGGTTGACCTTCATCGGGTAAACGCCCCGAAAGCGCCCCCGGTAGCCGTGCTCCCGGCCGGCGACGGCAAAGGCCTCCGCCAGCTTGTTGATGCGGTCGGCCAGGATGTCCGAAAAGCGCAGCAGCAGGGGCGTGCGCAAGCCGCGCGTTCTCATGTCTTCGATCAGGGCGCGCAGGTCGATGGCGCCGCCCCGCTCGCCGTAGGGCTTCACCAGCACGCGGCCCGCTTCGCCGACATCGAAGTAGCCGCCGCCCCAGGCGGGAAGCTGGTAGAGTTCGAGACTGTCCCGGAAATTCCAGTCGTCCATCGCTTCGCGCCTCTTTTGCTTTTGTCGGGTGTGTGCGGAGGGCCGCCCGGGTTTCGAACGCTTGTGTTTCGGTTGCCTGTACTTCGACCGCCCGCGGGCTCAGGAAGGTAGAGGCTCCTCGTGCTCCTCGCCGCCTGCCAGTTCGCGCACCTTCACCACGCCGCGCGCCAGTTCGTCGCCGCCGATGACATAGACGCGGGCGGCGCCGTCCCGGTCGGCGCCGGAGAATACGCGCCTGGCGCGCACTTCGCCCAGCACCAGCACTGCACTCTCGCCGCGCGCGCGCAGCGCCGTGGCGAGGCGCACCGCGGCGGGCCGCTCGGCCTCGCTCATCGGGTACACCACCGCGTCCAGTTCGCGCGGCGCGCTCGGCAGTTTGCCCCGCTCTTCCAGCAGCTCGCTGATCACCGCATCGCCAAAGCCGAAGCCCACCGCGGGCAGCGCCTTGCCGCCCAGCGTTTCCAGCAGGCGGTCGTAACGCCCGCCGCCGCACACCGCGCGCAGGCCGCCCTTGGCAGGAACCGCTTCGAACACGATGCCCGTGTAGTAGGCGAGGCCGCGCACCAGCGAAGCGTCGAAGCGCACGCGCCCGGCCAGCCCGTAGGCGTCCAGCAGGTCGAAGAAGCGCCGCAGCTCGGGCAGCGCGGTGGAACCCGGCAGCGCCAGGGCCTCGGCCCCGGCGAGCCCCTCTGCGGCGGGCGCCTGCAGCCCTTCCACCAGCTCCCGGGCGGCGCCGTCGGAAAGGCGCACATCGCCGGCCGGGTCCGTCAGCCCCTGCACGACGGCCTCGGCGCCGATCTTGTCGAGCTTGTCGATCAGCACGCACAGCGGCGCGAAGGCCTCCGGGCGCTTTTGCAAGAACCGCTCGCGCAGACTCTCTTCCAGGAGCGCGCGGTGGTTCACGCGCAGCAGCAGCTCGCCCTCGGCCAGGCCGAGTTCGTCCGATGCGCAAAACACGGCGGCCGCCAGCTCCGCCTCGGCGCTGATGTCCGCTTCGCCCCAGATGTCCATGTTCCACTGGTAGTGCTCGCGTCGGCGCCCGCGCGTCATGCGCTCGTAGCGCCAGCATTGCGGTATCGAAAACCAGCGCAGCGGAAAGCGCAGCTCGCCGCGCCTGGCCATGACCATGCGCGCCAGCGAAGGCGTGAACTCCGGGCGCAGCGCCAGGTCGCGGCCGTGCAGCGTAAAGCGGTAGAGCTGTTCCGAAATTTCCTCGCCGGCTTTGCGCAGGTACAGCTCGGCGTGCTCCAGCACCGGCGCATCGACTTCTTCGAAGCCGAAGCGGCGCGAGACTTCGCGGAAGACCTCGAACAGGCGCTTCCTGCGGCGCAGCGCTTCCGGGTAGAAGTCCCGGGT
>CAZJXU010000258.1:0-1870 GCA_964550095.1 uncultured Spirochaetales bacterium
CCTTTTGCCCCTCCCCGGGGGGCTCGCCCCGGAAGTGATGGCGCCTGGCCGACCGTGGCGGCGGTTGCATCGCGCTCCCCGCGGGCGCCGGGAGCGCCGCCAGGGCGCATCCTCGATAACCATGCAAATCGAAAATCATATTTTCAATTAGCAAGGTTGCCGCTTGCTCTGCCGGGACCGATCTCTAAAAACCCTGTAAAACAGGCTCTCATGGCCGATAAACGGGGCTATTGCCTGAGCCGCCTAGGCGATTTTCGGTAACCATGCAAATCCGGCATCGTATTTTCAATTAGCAAGGTTGCCGCTTGCGCCGCCGGGGCCGATCTTCAAAAACCCTGCAAATCAGGCCCTCATGGCCGATAAACGGGGTTATTGCCTGAGCCGCCGAGGCGGTTTTCGATAACCATGCAAATCCGGCATCGTATTTCCAATTAGCAAGGTTAATACTTGCGCTGCCGGGGCCGGCCACTATACTCGGCGGGATGATCGAGCGAAGGACCAAGCACAAGGTACTGCGCGGCCTGGACGAGGCGCCGGCTGTGGCGCTGCTCGGGCCGCGCCAGGTGGGCAAGACCACGCTGGCCCGGGAGGTCGCGGCCCGGACACAGGACAGCCTGTACCTCGACCTGGAAAAGCCGCACGACGCCGCCCTCCTCGAGGACGACCCGGGGCGCTACCTGGACGGGTACGCCGGGCGCCTGGTGGTCCTGGACGAGGTCCAGCAGATGCAGGGCCTGTTCAAGGCGCTGCGCGGGCAGATCGACGAGCGCCGCCGGCAGGGCTTCCGCACGGGGCAGTTCCTGCTGCTCGGCTCGGCCTCCGCTGCTCTGCTTCGCCAGTCTTCGGAGTCGCTGACCGGACGCGTCCGCTACGACGAGCTGCCCGGCCTGGATGTTCTGGAGGCAGGGGCCGGGCGGGCGGAGCGCGAGCGGCTGTGGGTGCGCGGCGGCTTTCCCGATGCATTCGGCGCCCCAAGCGACGAGGCGAGCGCGCGCTGGCTGCAGGGCTTCATCCGCAGCTACCTGGAGCGCGACATCCCGCAGTTCGGCGTGCGCGTGCCGGCCGAAACGCTGCTGCGGCTGTGGACGATGCTGGGCCACCGCCAGGGCGGGCTCTTGAACGCCTCCGTGCTCGCCCGCAGCCTGGCGGTATCGGCCCCCTCGGTGATGCGCTACGTGGACCTGCTGACGGACCTGATGCTCGTGCGCCGCCTGCTGCCGTGGTACGCCAATGTCGGCAAGCGGCTGGTCAAGGCGCCCAAGCTTTACATCCGCGACAGCGGCGTCCTGCATTCGCTGCTGGGCCTGCGCACGCTGGACGACCTGCTCTCCCACCCGGTGGCGGGCACGAGCTGGGAGGGCTTCGCTATCGAGAACCTGCTGGCAGCCGCCCCCTTCGGCACCGACGCCTTCTTCTACCGCACGCAGGCGGGGGCGGAAATCGACCTGTTGCTGCACCTGCCGGACCGCAGTCTCTGGGCGGTGGAGGTGAAACTGGGCGCGGCGCCGAAAGCGCGCAAGGGCTTCCTGTCGGCGGCGGACGACGTGGAGGCGGCCGAGCGCTTCGTCGTCTATCCGGGCGACGAGCCCTTCCCGCTCTCCGGCGGCGTTCTCGCCATCCCCCTGTCCGCGCTCATGGAGCGGCTGATCGCACTCGACTGAGGCTGACTTACCAACGGACGGGGCCTGCCGCGCCTGGGGCGGCAGGCCGTATCGGCGCCGTCATCACCAACCAGTCCGGCACGGCTGCGACGCTCCGGTAGCCAGACCAAATTCCGGGCGCCGGCCGGGAGTGAGGCCGGGCGTGTGATCGGCGGCGTGGGGAGCGATGGCCGGGCAGGCGAGGTTTTACCCGGACGAGGCCCCCGGGG
>CAZJXU010000259.1:0-2903 GCA_964550095.1 uncultured Spirochaetales bacterium
GGCGACGAGGTCTGGTTCACTCCGCTGGCTGACAGCCCGGCCAGCGCAGGGGACAGGGCGATCCGCGTGCCGGCCGGCGATGCGTCGTTCAGCTTCAAGATTCCCGTGACGCCTACGCCCGACAACAACGAGGATGGCGACACCCGGTTGAAGATCTCCGGAGCGGCGTGTATTGCCTGGGGCTGCCCAACGAACACGGCGAATATCCCCGTGCAGGATGCGCCGCTCATCATTTACGACAACGACGCCGCGCCCTACCCGGTGCTGGCGCGTGTGTCTGCCCCGGTCGATGCGGTTTCGGAAAGCGACCCCGAGGCGGTGTTCACCGTGCGGCTGAACCGGGCGGCCCCGCTGCCCGTGCGGATTTACTGGTCCATCTCGCCGGACAGCACCGCTTTAGCTGGCCAGGACTACACGCTTCCCGCAGATACCACGCTGGGGATTGCGGCGGGGCTCACCGAGGGTGAGATACGCATCCCCCTGCTGAATGACCAGAACCTGGAAGGCCCGGATACACTCGGCGTCACGCTGGAGCGCGCCGAGCTGGTGGGCGGCGCGGAAGGCGGCATTGAAGTCGGCCATCCCAACTCGGCGGAACTCGAAATCGAGGACGACGACCTGGCGCAGGTCATCGTCGAGCCTGCCAGTGCGCTCGAGTCGTCGGGCAAGGTGGACATCAGGCTGTCGCTGGTCACGCCTCCCGGAGTATCCCGTTCTCAGGAAGTGTATTTCGAGTGGCAAACGGTGCGGGTGCACGGCGCCCCTTATACCGCTACCCCCGGTATGGACTACACGATCATAGCGCCGACCCGGGTGCGCTTTCCGGAAGGCGTTAATCGCCAGGTCGTTTCCGTAACGATACTCGACGACGGCGCGCTCGAAGCCGATGAAACCTTCGGCCTGTTCCTGGGCGGCGCGTCGCCCCTGGTGGATATCGAACCCCACATCCGGGCGGACATCATCACCATCATCGATGACGACCAGGTGGTCGCCACCCTGGCGCAGCCGAGAAGACCGATTTCGGAGGACGCCGAGGCGGCGGAGTTCACCGTGGAACTGAACCGGGCGACCCCGCTGCCCGTGCGGGTGATCTGGTCCATTGACGAAGCGCGCAGCAGCGCCACGGCAAACGTGGACTACACGCTGCCGACGGAAACCACGCTGCTGATTCCCACAGGCAGCGACACGGGAACTATCCGCATCCCCCTGCTGGACGACCAGATGCCGGAGGGCCCGGAGACTCTCGGCATCACCCTGGACAGCGTAAGGATGATGGGCTCGCCGATTCCCGGCGCCGCCGAACTCGGCGCCCCGGCCTCGGCGCAGCTCACCATCGAGGACGATGAAAGCGCGCACATCCGGGTCGGCAGCAACCTGCGAGGTGTCGAGGGAGATGACTCGATGCGCTTCACCATATCGCTGGATTTGGCCGATTACGTCGAACATCCGCCCATTACCATCTTCTGGTACACCGAAGAACTGACGCTCGGCGACAACGATGACTACGAAGCCGCGGCCCCCGGCGAGGACTACGTGGCAGTGGGCGAGACCGAACTGACTTTTGAATACGGCGGCATCCGGGCGCGTCAGGTCTATGTGCCCCTGCTCGACGACGAGGTTCCCGAAGAGACGGAACGCTACCGGGTGCGCGTGGGGGTGCGCTCCAACCCGCTGGGCCCGGCCCTGATCATGCCGCAGGAAACGGACGACCCGCTGCAGGGCCGCGCCGCGATTCACGATGACGACTTTGCGCCGCCCAAAATCGAGCTCGATGTCCGGCCGATGTCGATCATCGAAGGCGAGGACGAGATCATAACTGTCACCTCGCGCTATTCGGATGACCCCAACATGTCCATGCCGGTTCCCCTCACCATTGCTCTCTCCCTGGAAAACCTCACCACCTCCGATGAAGACTACACGGCGACTCCGCTCTCGACGCTGACCATTGGCGCCTTCAGCACCAGCGGCGAGACCTCCTTTACCTTCATTGCCCACGAGGACGGCCGCGCCGAAGAGACCGAGACGGTGCGGATCAACGGGACGCTGGAGGGCTACGAGATTGCATCCGACACCCTGGCCATCGTCAGCGAGGACGAGGCGCCCACTTCCATCATTCTGAGCATCTATCCCGATGAGATTCGCGAGGACGTGGAAGGCCCCGTTACGGTAAGAATCGACGGCGTAGAAGAATCCGGATGGAGCCGGTTCATTTTTTTCGCCGACTTTGAAGCGGGCGCGAGTACGCTTGATGATCCCCTGGTAATTCCCGTGCATTTTTTCGTGCGGTACTGGAGGCCGGGAGTGGGGATCGTCAGCCGCCCTGTCGAGTGGGTCGGGGATACTCCCGAGGAGCGCAGGGCCATACTGAACATTACGATCCCTCGTGGAAGAACGTGGGGATGGAGGTTCTTCAACACCATACTTTACCAGGATGAAGTATTCGAACCCTACTCTGAAATGTACATACGCACCGGACCGAGTCTCGCTGGCTACAAGACCAATGAAGCGATCCTGAAACACAAAGACGACGACGACCCGCCCAGCGGCGTCGAGCTCAATTTCATACCCGGCCTGGTGTCCGAAGACGATGTCCCCGCCGAGGTGACCCTGACCGCCACGCTGCTGGGCTCTCAGCTCCCCTACGATGCGCGCATCCCCCTGAACCTTTCGGACCTGGACCTCGCGGGCGTGCTGGCAGTTACACCGCGCGGCGGCGCTGGATGCAGTGCGGCGCCGCCCGCGAGTGCGCCCCCGCTTTTCGTCACCATCCAGGCCGTCCAGTGGACCGGCGAAGCGCCCCTTTGCATATATCCGCACGACGAAAGCCAGGTCAAAGACGAAAGGGAACTGGTCGTCAGCGCCGACCCGCTGCCCGCCCCGCCCCCTTCCGAGGAATACCCCGA
>CAZJXU010000260.1:0-10325 GCA_964550095.1 uncultured Spirochaetales bacterium
AAAGAAACCCCGCCGGGCGCCGGAGCGCCAGACGGGGTTTCTCAAGGGAAGGAGGGCGGCGGATGAATATGGGGGGTGAGAGGTTGGACACTTCAGTGAGGAAATGCCTTCACCCACCGCACCTCCACAGACCGGTCGGCCCGAACATTCGGTGGGGCCACAGCACCCTTAACTCTATCCCGTGCCGGGCCCTTTGTCAAACGGAATTTGTCTGCGGGGCCCCCGCAGAAAAAGGCAAGCGTTTTCAAGCACTTGGCCGCCTCAGACGCAGGCCGCGCGCATCCCGCACGGAGCGCCGGCGAGGGGGCCGGGCCGCCCGCGCCCCTGGCGCGAGCCCGGCGGCGGGGGGCTTCGGGGCCCGTGAGGCGGGGCGCTCGGGCTGCACTCCGGCCCTTCCTCGTACTTCCCCCGGACCGCCTTCCGTCCTCCATCGGACCTCCATCGGCCATTCCTCCAGCCTCCATCCGGGTCGCCCATCGGCCCTCACGCCGGTCGTCCTCCAGCCCTCCCTCTGCCCCCATCGGACCTCTCTCCCGTCGCCCTCGGACCGCCTTCCGGCCCCGGGCGCCCGCAGGGCGTTTTGGACGCCCCGGCGCGGGTTTTGTAGTCTGCCCCCCATGAGCGGGCGCTTTGAAATCCGCACCTACGGGTGCCAGATGAATGTCCACGACACGCAGAAACTGGCGAACCTGCTGGTTCACGCCGGCTTCGAGCAGGCGGCGCCGGACCAGGCGCCCGAGTTGCTGCTGATCAACACCTGCTCGATTCGCGAAAAGGCCGAGCACCGGCTCTACAGCGAGCTGGGCGCCCTGCGTCCCTGGAAGCGGGAGCGCCCCGGCCGCGTGCTGGGCGTGGGCGGCTGCGTCGCCCAGCAGGAAGGGGACGCACTGCTGCGCCGCTTCCCCGACCTCGACTTCGTGTTCGGCACCCACAACCTGCGCCTGGTGCCCGCCATGGCGCGCGCCGCGCTGGACGGCGTGCGCTCCGCACACACCGAAGAATCGCGCTCCCAGGAACGCTTCGACCTGCCCGTGTTGCACGAGCGCTTCACCGCTGGCACCCCGGGGCGCGCCTTCCTGACCGTGATGGAAGGCTGCGACATGTTTTGCAGCTTTTGCATCGTGCCGCGCACCCGGGGCAGGGAGATCAGCCGCCCGGCCCGGGAGATCGTGCGCGAGGCGCAGCGCCTGGCCGAGCGCGGGGTGCGTGAGTTCACGCTGCTCGGTCAAACCGTGAACGCTTACGGACGCCGGGATGCGCGGCGCGCGGCGGTCGCAGCAAGGGCGGGCGGCGACGTGGATGACAGCGCCGGTGATGCCGGACGCAGCGGGCACAGCGGCGACGATGGACGCAACGGAGAACGCCCCTTCGCCGCGCTGCTGGCGGAGCTCGCCCGGATTCCGGGCGTCACGCGCCTGCGTTACACCAGCCCGCACCCCGTCTTTTTCGACGAAGCGCTGGTGCGCGCCCACGGCGAGTTGCCGGAGCTGTGCCCGCACGTGCACCTGCCCCTGCAAAGCGGTTCGGACGCAGTCCTGCAGCGCATGCGCCGCCGCTACACCGCCCGCGAGTACCTGAAAATCGTGCAGCGCCTGCGCGCCGCGCGCCCGGACATCGCCATCACCAGCGACCTGATAGTAGGCTTCCCCGGTGAAACGCGCGCGCAATTCGAGGAAACGCTGGCCGTGATGCGCGAGGCCGCCTTCGTGGATTCCTACGCCTTCAAATACTCGTCAAGGCCGGGCACCGCAGCCGCGCAAATGACGGAGGAAGCGGTTGACCCGCAGGAAGCCCAGGCGCGGCTGGAAGATCTGCAGACCCTGCAGCGCGAACTGACGCTGGCCGCGCACCGCGCCCGGGTTGGAGGGCGCTGCGAGGTGCTGGTGGAGGGGGCGAGCGCACGCGGCGCGCGCCGGGGCGGCGCAGCGGGCGGGCAGCAGCACGCAGGCGGGCCGCAGCTTCCGCAGCAGATGGGACGCGACCCTTGGCATCGCGTGGTCAACTTCACGGGTTTTGCGACGCCGCCGCAGCCCGGCGAACTGGTGGAAGTGGAACTGGTGGAAGCCACACCGCACTCCCTGATCGGCGTGGCGATTGGCAAAGGCGCCGCCGAGGGCGACGACTTCGCCGAACTCGGCCCCGCCCGGGACGCCTCCGGGCGCGAACTGCTGCCGCTGGTGGGCTGACGCCGCCCGGAGCAGGCCGCTCCGGAAGCCGCTCGGGAAACCGGGCGCCTCCGTCCGTCGCTGCGCCCTCGCTCGACAAAAGGCCCCGCCGGGTCTATAGTGCATGGCGCGCCGGGCGGGCCATCCGGCCATGCCGACGACCTTGGGGGAGGTGATCGGAAATGCGGGAGCCGATGCACGAAGGACTGACCTTCGACGACGTGCTGCTGGTACCTGCGGATTCCAGCGTTCTGCCGTCGGAAGCATCGACGGCCACGGAGCTCACGCCGGAAATACCGCTCGCCATGCCCCTGCTCTCGGCGGCCATGGACACGGTCACCGAGCACCGCACTGCAATCTGCATGGCGCAAAACGGCGGCCTCGGCGTCATCCACCGCAATCTGCCCATTGAAGGCCAGGCGGCCGAGGTGGACAAGGTCAAGCGCTCCGAGTCGGGCATGATCGTGGACCCGATCACCCTCTCCCCCGATCAAAGCGTGCAAGAGGCGCTGGAACTGATGGCGCGCCACGGCATCTCGGGCCTGCCGGTGACGGAACAGGGCAGGGCGGTGGGCATCCTCACCAACCGGGACCTGCGCTTCGTGCGGGATCTCTCCCGGCCCGTCCATACCCTGATGACCAAAGACAACCTGGTGACGACTCCACCCGGTACCACCATGGAACGCGCGCGCGAGCTGCTGCACCGGCACCGCATCGAAAAGCTGCTGGTGGTGGATGCGGCGGGCATGCTGTGCGGGCTGATCACCATCAAGGACATCGAGAAGAGCGAGCGCTACCCGGCCGCCACCAAGGACGCCGGCGGGCGCCTGCGTTGCGGCGCGGCGCTGGGCGCCGGGCAGGGCGCGTTGCCGCGCGCACAGGCGCTGGTGGATGCGGGCGTGGACGTGGTGGTGGTGGATACCGCGCATGGTCACGCGGCGGACGTGCTGAAAACCATCGAGGCGCTGCGGGGAGAGTTCCCGCAGCTTCCCATCATCGGCGGCAACGTGGCGACGGCCGAAGGCGCCGAGGCGCTGGCCCGCGCCGGCGCCTCGGCGGTCAAGGTGGGCGTCGGGCCCGGCTCGATATGCACCACGCGCATCGTGGCGGGCGTGGGCGTGCCGCAGTTCACCGCGGTGCAGGATGCAGTGCGCGGCGCGGCGGAATACGACGTGCCGGTGATCGCGGACGGCGGCATCAAGTACTCCGGCGATCTCGTCAAGGCGCTGGCGGCAGGCGCCCGCTGCGTGATGATCGGCTCGCTGCTGGCCGGTACCGACGAAGCGCCCGGCGAGGTGATATTGCTGCAGGGCCGCTCCTACAAGAGCTACCGGGGCATGGGTTCGATCGGCGGCATGGAAGGCGGCTCGCGCGACCGCTACTTCCAGGGCCACGTGGAGCGCAGCGAAAAACTGGTGCCCGAAGGCATCGAGGGGCGCGTTCCGTACCGGGGCCCGCTCTCGGACACCCTGCACCAGCTGCTCGGCGGTTTGCGCTCGGGCATGGGCTATTGCGGCGCGGCCACGCTCGAAGATCTGCGCGCGCGCGCGCGCTTCGTGCGCATCTCCAGCGCCGGGCGCAGCGAGAGCCACGTGCACGACGTCATCATTACCAAGGAGGCGCCCAACTACCGTCTCGATTGATCGCCACTTTCTGATTCCCCTTACCCCGTCACGCAACCGCCGGCCCTCCTTCCGGCCGCAGCAGCAGGAGCCCGCCCAACACGGCCGGGCCTTTTCATGGCTTCCCACTCCCGCAACACCCCTGGTTCACACGGCGACCGGATTCTGATCCTCGACTTCGGTTCGCAGTACACGCAATTGATCGCCCGGCGCATTCGCGAGCGCCGCGTGTACTGCGAGATTCACCCGCCCACCCTCTCCGCCGAAGCGGTGCGCGCCTGGCGGCCCGCGGGCCTGGTGCTCTCCGGCGGTCCGGCCAGCGTGCTGGATGCGGGCGCGCCGGACATCGCCCCTGCACTCTTTGAACTCGGCTGCCCGGTGCTCGGCATCTGTTACGGCATGCAGCTGATGACGCAGCTTCTCGGCGGAGAGGTGGAGCGCGCGGAGACGCACGAATACGGGCGCGCACGTCTCGAGCCCGCTGCGGCGCCCAGCGCTCTGCTGGCGGGGCTCGACCCGGCTACGCCCCGGGTCTGGATGAGTCACGGCGACCGGGTGCTGCGCCTGCCGGAGGGCTTCGTCTCTGTGGCGGGCAGCGACCACTCGCCCTTTGCCGTGATCGCCCACAAGGAGCGCCCGCTGATGGGCCTGCAGTTTCACCCGGAAGTGGCGCATACCGAGCAGGGCGCGCGCATCCTCGACAACTTCGTGTATGAAATCTGCGGCTGCAGCGGGAGCTGGACCATCGGCGCGTTCCTGGAAGACGCGATATCGGCGGTGCGCGCGCAGGTGGGCGCGGGCAGCGCGGTGTGCGGGCTCTCCGGCGGCGTGGATTCGTCGGTGGCGGCGGCCCTGGTGCACCGGGCGATCAAAGAGCGCCTGCACTGCATTTTCGTGGACCACGGCCTGCTTCGGCAAGGCGAGCGCGAAGAGGTGGAGCACACCTTTGGAGAAGGGCTCGGCATTCCCCTGCACACCGTTGACGCATCTTCGCTTTTCCTCACCGCGCTGCGCGGCGTCAGCGACCCGGAAGAAAAGCGCCGCATCATCGGGCGCCTGTTCATCGAGGTGTTTGAAAAGGAGGCCGCAGCAATAGAAGGCGCGAAGTTCCTGGTGCAGGGCACGCTTTACCCCGACGTGATCGAGAGCGTTTCGGTGCACGGCCCCTCGGCCGTCATCAAGAGCCACCACAACGTGGGGGGCCTGCCCGAGCGCATGCATCTCGAGCTGGTGGAGCCGCTGCGCGAACTCTTCAAGGACGAAGTGCGCGAGGCCGGCCGCCTGCTCGGCTTGCCCGGAGCGATGGTGGAGCGCCATCCCTTTCCCGGGCCCGGCCTGGCCGTGCGCATCATCGGCGAGGTGGATGCGGCGCGCTGCGAGACGCTGCGCGCGGCAGACGCCGTGCTGACCGAGGAGATCCGTGAAGCGGGACTCTACGACGAGATATGGCAGGCTTTCGCCGTGCTGCTCCCCATCCAGAGCGTGGGTGTGATGGGCGATGCACGCACCTACGAAAACTGCATCGCGCTGCGCTGCGTGACCTCGGTGGACGCCATGACCGCGGACTGGGCGAGGCTGCCGCACGAGCTGCTGGCGCGCATTTCGAATCGCATCACCAACGAGGTCGCCGGTGTGAACCGCGTCGTTTACGACGTGTCTTCCAAGCCGCCCGCGACCATCGAGTGGGAATAGGGGAGGGGACAAAGCCATGAGCAAAACGCCTTTCACGCACCTGCACCTGCACACGCAGTATTCGCTGCTGGACGGCGCCATCAAGCAGGCGCCGCTCTTCGAGCGGGTCAAGGCGCTCGGCCAGGATGCAATCGCCATGACCGACCACGGCAACCTGTTCGGCGCCATCGAGTTTTACGAGAAGGCCCGCGCGGCCGGGGTCAAGCCCATTCTCGGCTGCGAAACGTATATCGCGGCCGGTTCGCGCCATGAAAAGGAGCGCCGCGAGCACGATGCCTCGGGCTTCGACGCCATCAGCCACCAGTTGCTGCTGGCCATGAACGAGACGGGCTACCGCAACCTGCGCATCCTGGTGTCCAAGGCTTACCTGGACGGCTTCTACTACAAGCCGCGCATCGACATGGAACTGCTGGAAGCGCACAGCGAGGGTCTGGTCACGACTTCCGGCTGCCTGTCTTCCCTGGTGTGCAAGAAGCTGCTCGGCGGAGAAACCCGCGCGGCCTGGGAGCTGGTCGAGAAGCTCTCGCGTATGTTCGACGGGCGCTACTACCTGGAACTGCAACGCCACGGCATCGCAGACCAGGACACGGTGAACGCCGAGCTGTTTAAGATGTCCGAGGAGATGGGGCTGCCCCTGCTGGCCACCAACGACGCGCACTACCTGGAGCACGATGACCACGAGGACCACGATGCACTGCTGTGCATCGGCACCGGGGCCTCGGTGCAGGACGAGAGGCGCTTTCGCTTCAACGGCTCGGGCTTTTTCGTGAAAAGCGGCGACGAGATGCTGGAGATGTTTTCCGATTGTCCGCAGGCGCTGCAGTCTTCCATGGAAATCGCCGAGCGCTGCGAACTCGAGATACCCATGCACGAATACCACATGCCCGAGTTTCAAACGCCCGGGGGCGAGAGCAGGGACGCCGTGCTGCAAAAGGAAGCCTGGCGCGGGCTGCGCGAAAGGCTGGGCATGGCGGAAGACGAGCCCTTCGAAAACGGCCGCGCCGCTTACGAAGAGCGCATGAAGTACGAGCTCGGCGTGATTCAGAAGATGGGCTACGCCTCTTACTTTTTGATCGTGGCCGACTTCATCCAGTACGCCAGGAAGAGCAAAATCCCGGTGGGGCCCGGGCGCGGCTCTTCGGCGGGCAGCCTGGCCGCCTTCGGCCTCGGCATCACCACCGTCGATCCGATCGAGTACGACATCCTCTTCGAGCGCTTTTTGAACCCCGAGCGCGTCAGCATGCCGGACATCGACGTGGATTTTTGCATGCGCGGCCGCGACGAGGTGATCAAGTACGTCATTGAAAAGTATGACGACCCCGAGGCCGAGGACATCGAGCGCCGGGTCGCCCAGATCATCACATTCGGAACCCTGCAGGCGCGCGCCGCGCTGCGCGATGTCGGGCGCGTGATGGGCCTGGCCTACGGTGAGGTTGATCGCATCGCCAAGATGGTGCCCGAGACCCTGGGCACCACACTGGAAGACGCGCTCCGGCAGAACCCGGAGTTCCGGCGCAGCGTGGAGGGCGACGAGCGGATCGGCCGCCTGTACCGCACCGCGCTGAAGCTCGAGGGCCTGACCCGGCACGCATCCACCCACGCCGCCGGCATCGTGATCGGCGCCGAGCCGCTGATCGAACGGGCGCCGCTCTACAAGGACAACAAGACCGGCGATGTTCTCACGCAATACGACAAGGACTGCGTGGAGAAGGTGGGCCTGATCAAGTTCGACTTCCTGGGGCTGCGCACCCTGACCATCATCGCGGAGGCCGAAGCGCACATCCGCAAGCTGCCCGGCATGGAGCAGTTCCGCGCCGCGCAGGCGCCGCTGGACGACGGGCCCGCGTACGACCTGCTCTGCGCCGGCGATACCGAGGGCGTGTTCCAGATGGAGTCCTCGGGCATCACCGAGCTGGTGATGAAGCTGGCGCCGCGCAGCATCAAGGAAGTCATCCCGCTGATCGCCCTGTACCGCCCGGGCCCGCTGGAATCGAAAATGGTGGACGACTACGTCGCGCGCAAGAGCGGCAAGGCCGAGCGCTCCTACCCGGCGCCCGAGTGCGAGGACGTCCTGGAAGAAACCTACGGCGTCATCGTTTACCAGGACCAGGTGATGCAGATCGCCAACCAGTTGGCGGGCTACAGCCTGGGCGAAGCCGACATGTTGCGCAGCGCCATGTCCAAGAAGAAAGCCGAAGAGATGGCGAAGCACCAGGACGGCTTCGTGAACGGCTGCATAGAGCGCGGCATGCAAAAGGGCAAGGCGAAGAAGCTCTACGACCAGATCGCCAAGTTTGCCGAGTATGCCTTCCCCAAGGCGCACGCCACCGCTTATGCATTGATCACCTACCAGACGGCCTACCTGAAGGCGAACTACCCGCGCGAATTCCTGGCGGCGCTGCTCTCGGTGGAGGCCGGCAACAAGGACAAGGTCCCCCGCACCATCGCACACGCCAGGGAGCGCGGCATCGAGGTGTTTGCGCCGGACGTGAACGAATCGATTCGCGACTTCGCGCCGGCTCTCGGGGGCATCCGCTTCGGCCTGGCCGGCGTGCGCCACGTGGGCGAGGGCGCCATCGAGGTGATTCTGGAAGCGCGCGAAGCGGGGGGCCCCTTCGCGGACCTGTTCGACTTCGCGCGCCGCGTCGATCCGAGGCGCGTCAACCGGCGCGTGGTCGAAGCCCTGGTGAAGTGCGGCGCCTTCGACTCGCTGCACGACGACCGCGCCGCGCTTTACGAAGCGCTGGAAGAGGTGATCGCAACGGCGGCCGCCGCGCAGCGCGACCGCGAAGTCGGCCAGGAGAGCCTGTTTGGCGAGACGCAGGCCGCGCCCACCCCGCGCCTCTCTGCTGCCAGGCAGCCCTGGAGCGACGCCGTCCGCCTGGCGCACGAGAAGGAAGTGCTGGGTTTCTACATAACCGGCCACCCGCTGGAAGCGCGGCGCCGGGCGCTGGCGCAGCACACCACCATAACCGGCGGCGGGGCCGGCGCAGCACCGGGGGAACAGGTCTGCGCGGGCGGCCTGGTCACCCAGTACCGCGAAACGCAAAGCCGCCAGGGCAGAACCATGGCCTTCGCCGTGCTGGAAGATCTTTCGGGCAGTTTTGAACTGGTGATTTTCGCAGGCGCGTACGAAGCCAACCGCGGCTTGCTCGCGCGCGTCAAGAACGGGGAGACCGGCCTGGTGCTGCTGGTGCGCGGCGAATGGGAAGAGTCCGAGTCGAACAAGCCCGACAAAATCCTGGTGCGCGAGATCGAAGAGCTGGTGGATAACGCGCCGGTGCACATTCACCTGCGCGTTTCGGAGTGGAACCGCGAGCGCGGCCACAGCGCGCTTCGCCTGCTGGAAGCGCACCCGGGCAGGCAGCCGGTTTTCGTGCACCTGGAAATCCCGGGCGAGAGCGAGACGGTGCTGGAACTGCCGCAGGAGCGCCGGGTGAACGCCGGCGCCGTGCTGCACAGCGAACTCGCAAAACTCTTCGGGCGCGGCGTGATCCAGGCGGGTTCGTGAAGACATTGCTCGCGCTGACCGCGCCGTTCGCGCTGTGTGGTACGGAAGCGGCCCGGGCGCGTCCGCGTTCGCGCAGCGGCGCCCTGTCTGCTGCACTCGTCGCGCCGTGTGCGCTCGGCGTGTGGTGTGCGCTGGTCGCAGCCGGTGCGGCCTGGGGGCAGGCCCGCGAAATTCGCGTCGAGCTGGAGGCGGCTGTTCCCGTGCAGCCGCCCGAAGATGCAGGCCGGGCGGCCGAGGCGCCGCGCAGCCGGGCGCTCGATGCGGGCCTCGCCGAGGCGCTGCGGGATGTACTTCGCGCCCGGCTGGCAGAAGCGGAGGGACAGCCCGGCACGGAAGAACCCGGCGCCGAAACGGCGGCGACGGCGGAACCGGCTGCGTCTGCAACGGAAGTGACGGCAGCGACGGAAGCGACCGAAGCGACGGCGGCGACGGAGGTGGAACCGGGCGACTTGGGCGAGCCGGGTGAACCCGCGCCGGACGACGAGGAAGCGCCGGACCTTCTCGACATGCTGCCGGGCGATCCGAGCGACTACGTGCTGCGCTACCGGGTGCTCGAAATTATCGGAGAAAGGCCGGCGGCCCCCGGGGATGCCGCTTCGGGGGGGACGGCGACTCCCGAAGGCGCCGCTTCGGAAGCGACGGCGGCCACGAAACAGCGCCCGCGCTCCGCCGGAAGGGACGGCCCCTGGACCTGGGACGGGAGCGGGGACGGGGAGGCGGGCGAAGACGGCGCGCCCGCACTGGAGTTCGCCCTGCGCCTCGAGGTGGTGCTGGACAGCGGCCGCATCCAGGAGGCCCTGCAGGCAGCGGGCTTTGCGCCCCTGCCGGGCGAGCAGGCGGGCGCCTCCCTGCGCATCGCCGTGGAGCGGCCCCCTTCCTGGCGGCTGCTGACGCGCTTTCGACGCGCGCTGCTGGATGCCGGGGCTTCACTTGCCGTGCCGCTGGAACTGGCGCCGCAGCGTGCGCTGCTGCTGGTGGAAGGCGCGAATTCGGCCCGCCTCGAGGCGGCGCTGGCCGGGGCCGCCTCCTCCCCGGAATTGTCGGTTGCCGTGCTGGAGGGCGGGCCGGAGCTGGTGCGCGTAACGCTCTCGGCGCCCGCCCTCGCACCGGAGGCCGACCCGGAAGCGCTCGGGGCGCCGGGGGCCGAAGCCGGGGCGCCGCCGGGCGGCGAGGAGAATTGACACGTGGCCGTAAAAAGGTTATCAAAAACAGGTCATTGGCTGCCCCCCGGAGCAGCCGCAGACTCGTTGGCTCACGCAGACACGTAGCTCAGTTGGTTAGAGCGCCGCCTTGACATGGCGGAGGTCGGCGGTTCGAGTCCGCCCGTGTCTACCA
>CAZJXU010000261.1:0-16524 GCA_964550095.1 uncultured Spirochaetales bacterium
GTTTGACGACCAGATCGCGTGCGGAGCGCTCCCTGATGAAGGCTCCCACCTGGACGGTGAAGCGCCCGCCGCCGGGGGGCTGCGTGGCGACCTGCTGCCGGGCGGCGCGTTCCGCAGCCGCACCTGAAGCCGCAGCCTGGCGGACGGCAGACGCGGTTGGCCGGGCGTTCGATGCGGGGCCGCCAGGCGCAGCATCCGAAGCATCCGGCGTGCGGGCGGCGGCCGGGCCGGACGCACGCCGCCGGGCGCCCGGCAAGCCTTTCGCACCCGGCGAAGAGGCCGCACCTGAACGCGGCGCTGCATCCGTTGCACGCGGCGTAGCCAACGCGCCCGGCAGTGCATCCACACCCGGCGCGGCCGCTGCGCCCACACCCGAGGCGGTCGCTGACCCGGCGGCCTCGCCCCGGGGCGCGCCGGAACGCAGTTCTTCGCTCTCGCCGGCCAGGAAATCGAACACCAAGCCCGGCTCTTCGTAGAGGACGCCCAGCGTGAGGCCCAGCACAAAGCCCAGCAGGCAAAGCAGCAGCGCGCTGATTACCAGGGAAAGGCGGCCCGGCGCCTTTTTCTTTTTCTGCTTTTCCGCAGCCATCACATGCGCTCCGGAGCATTCATGCCGAGCAGGCCGAGACCGGCGGCCAGCACATGGCGCACCGCGAGGGTCAGGCCGAGGCGCGCAGCAGTGAGCCCGGCGTCGTCGCCGAGCACGCGGTGGCGCACGCCGTCCTGCACGTAGGGATTCCACAGCCCCGCCACCTCGCGCAGGTAGTGCGCCAGGTGGTGCGGCTGCCGGGAGAGGGCGGCGCGCTCCACCAGCGGGGCGAACTCGCCGAGTTTTTTCACCAGGGCAATTTCCTCCGGCAGCGAGAGGCGCGTCGCATCCACCTGGTCCGCACCCGGCATGGCAACGCCGCGCGCGCGCGCCTGCCGCTCGATGCCGTGCGTGCGCGCGTGCGCGTACTGCAGGTAGTAGGCGGGGTTCTTGGTCCAGTCACGCTCTTTGGCGAGTTCCAGGTCGAAATCCAGGTGGCTCTGGGCGCGGCGTTCGATCATGAAGTAGCGAAAGACATCCGGGCCGACCTCTTCCAGCAGCTCGTCGATGGTGATGAAGTGGGCGCGCCGGGTGGACTGCTTTAGCTTGCGCCCGCCGGAGGAGAGCGTAACGAATTCGTGAAACAGGAACTCGAGGCATTCCGGGTCTCGCCCGAGCGCGCTGAGGGCGGCGCTCACAAAGGGGCCCTGGTCCTTGTGGTCGGCGCCCTGCACGTCGATGATGACGTCGAAACCGCGCTCGATTTTCTGCACGTGGTAGGCGATGTCCGGCAGCAGGTAGGTGTGGTCGCCGCTGCTCTTCACGACCACCCGGTCGCGCGGCAGGCCGAGGCGCCCGGCGCAAAACCAGACGGCCCCCTCCTCTTCCTTGACGAAGCCGGCTTCCTCCAGCGAGGCCAGGGCCGCATCGACGGCGCCGCTTTCGTACAGGGAACTCTCGTTGGTATAGACGTCAAAGCGGATGTCCAGCGCTGTGAGCGTGCTGCGGATCTGCGCAAAAATGCGCCGCTCGGCCTCCGCCTGGAAATCGACCGGCGCGTCTTGCCCGGCAGCCAGCTCCGCGGCGATTTCGCCCAGGTAATCGCCCCGGTAGCCGTCGCGCGGAAACACCACCGGCAGGCCGTCCAGCGTTTCGGGCCAGGGAAGCGCCGGGTCGTCCAGGGCGTCTTCCGGGGGCGGCGCCGCCTCGCCACGTTGTTCCAGGTAACGCGCGCGCAGGGATTCGCCCAGCATCTGCATCTGGCGGCCTGCATTGTTGAAGTAGTACTCGCGCACCACCTTGAAGCCGACGGCCTCCAGCAGGCGCGCAAGGCAGTCGCCCAGAACGGCCTGTCGCCCGTGTCCGACACTGAGCGGCCCTGTTGGGTTGGCGGATACGAACTCCACCTGCACGCTGCGCCCTGCGCCATGCGTGCTGCGCCCCACCCTGGGGCCGGCCTCGAGCAGCGCGCGCAGCACGCCGTGCCAGTTCCGTTCCGCCAGCCACAGGTTGACGAAGCCGGGGCCGGCGACCTCGCCGCGTTCAATCAGCCCCTCCGCCGTGTCCGGCCCGCACAGCTTGCGCAGCAGGGCTTCGGCGATGTCGCGCGGCGGACGACCGAGGCGCCCGGCCAGCGCCATGGCGGCGTTGCAGGCGAAGTCGCCGTGCTGCTCCGAACGCGGACGCTCGACCGTGAAGGGAGGCGGCGGGGCCGTGTCGCCCGCTTCCCGAAGCAGCTCGATGAGGGCCGTCTCGATCGCCTGGACCAGTTGATCGCGCATGGACTGTTGCACCGGGCGGCGTCTCCGCTTTGGGGAAAGGTCAAAAGGAATGGGGGCGCGGGGGAAGGCTCAGCGCTCCGGGGCGGCGCCTTCGTCTTTGTCTCCGCCTTCGTCTTCTTCGTCGTCGGCCCCGGGGGCCGCAGGCGCCGGCACGTGCACGACGACCTCGCCGGGGCGGGCCAGGCCCAGCACGCGGCGAATCGCGCGCTCCGAAGCCAGCGGGTCGTTCTCCAGCTCTTCAATCTCGGCCTGCTGCGCCTGCATGCGCGCCCGGGTCGCTTCGATGCGCCGCTCAGCCTCGGCCAAGTCGGAACGCAGGCGCAGCCAGGTGGGGATGCCCGTCTCCTTATCCCACCAGGCCAGGGCGGCGGCCAGGGCCGTGATGCCGAGCACAATCCCGATTCGTTTCACCACAGGCGCCCCCCGCGCACAAGCATAACGGCCTCAGGAGTCCCCGGCGAGCATGCGCTCGATGCGGCGGCGATAGGCGGCGGCGTCCCAGTCCACGGCGCCGATGTAGCGCTCCACCAGCACGCCGCGCCGATCGACCAGGAAGGTCTCGGGAAAGCGCGCGACCTGGTAGCGGCTTGCGGCCTCTTTTCCGGGGTCGTGCAGGATGGGGAAGCTCAGGGCGAGGCGCCGGCGGAAGGCCCGCACCGGCTCGACTTCCGAGTCCACGGAGACGGCCAGCAGCTCGAAGCCCCGGGGCGCGAGGTCCCGGTACAGCCGCTCCATGGCCGGCATTTCCTCCTCGCAGGGCGCGCACCAGGTGGCCCAGAAGTTGACCAGCACCACGCGGCCCCGCTTTTCGGCGAGCGACTGGGCTGTGCCGGATAGCGCCTCCAGCCGGAAATCGGGGGCGGCGGCGCCGGGACGCAGCGGCGGATTCGGCCGCTGCTCCGAGAGCAGCCAGCCTGCGCCCAGCAACAGCAGCAGCAGGGCGGTCCACAGGAAGGGGCGCTGGAACACGGCAGCGCCCGGGGTCAGGCGTCCTCGGCCTGGGTCTCGGGACGATCGACGAGTTCGACAATGGACATGGGCGCGGCGTCCCCCACCCGGTGGCGCGTTTTCAGCGCCCTGGTGTACCCGCCCCGGCGCTCGGCGTAGCGCTCCGCCAGCTCCCCGAACAGCTTGCCGGCAAGGCTCTTGTCCTGCAGCACGGCCAGCGCCCGGCGCCGGGCGTGCAGGTCGCCGCGCTTGCCCAGCGTGATCATGCGCTCTGCAATGCGCTGCAGCTCGGCGGCCTTGGCGTCGGTGGTCTCGATCTGCTCGTGCTTCAGCAGCGAGGTCACCATGTTGCGCAGCAGCGCGCTGCGGTGCGCGCTGTCGCGGCCGAGTTTGCCCTTTCGTTTGCGATGCCGCATGGCCGCTAGCTCTCGCGCTCGCGGGCGCGCTGTTCCAGCTCTTTCCTGGAGGGGAAGTTATCCAGCGTCATGCCGAAGGAGAGGTCATAGACCGAGAGCAGCTCCTTGATCTCGTTCAGCGATATGCGACCGAAGTTCTTGGTCTTCAGTATCTCGTCCTCGGTGCGCTGCACGAGTTCGCCGATGTAGCGAATGTTCGCGTTTTGCAGGCAGTTGGCGGAGCGCACCGAGAGTTCGAGATCATCGACGCTTTTGAACAGGTGCGGGTTGATGAATTCCAGCTCGTCGCTCATCGGCCGCATCTGCTCACTCGGCTCGTCGAAGTTGATGAAGATGGCGAGCTGCTCTTTCAGTATCTTCGCAGCAAAGGCCACCGCATCGACGGGCTTGATGGCGCCGTCGGTCCAGACCTCGAGGTTCAGCCGGTCGTAGTCGGTGGCGCGCCCGACGCGCGCCTGGGTGACGGTGTAGTTGACGCGCCGCACGGGAGAGAAGATCGAATCGATGGGGATCGTGCCGATCGGCATGTCCTCGTGCTTGTTCTGGTCGGCGGGGCGGTAGCCCTTGCCGAGGCCGACCGTGCACTCGATCTCCAGCTCGGCTTCGCCGGTGAGCGTGGCGATTTTGTGATCGGGGTTGATGATCTCGATGCTCGGGTCGTCCACGGCGAGTTCCCCGGCCGTGAGCACGCCCGCATCGCTCCGCTTCACCCGCAGGGTCCTGGGGCCGTCGGCGTGCATGCTGAGCCGCAGCTCCTTCAGGTTGAGGATGATGTCGCTGACGTCTTCCAGCACGCCCTGCACGGTGGAAAACTCGTGCTGCACCCCGCCGATTTTGACGGCGGTCACCGCCGCCCCGCGCAGCGAAGAGAGCATGATGCGACGCAGCGCGTTGCCCAGAGTCTGGCCGAAGCCGCGCTCCAGGGGCTCGCAAATCAGGCGCCCCTCGTGAGTCGCATCGGCATCGACATCGAGGCGCTTCGGCCGAATCAGGGTGCGCCAGTTGTCCGTGATCAGGTCTTCTTGCATGGTAATCCCCCGGCATGCGCGCACGCCGCAGAACCGCGACGGCGCAGCAAAGGTGATGGCGTCAGTAACGCGAGTACAGCTCGACGATCAACTGCTCTTCGATCTTGGTGCCGCTCCCAAGGTCCTCTCGCGAGGGCATGGCCTTGACGGCGCCCTTGAAGTTGCTCTTGTCGATCTCGAGCCAGGGCGGCAGCGATTCTTCATCGAGCGCGTCGATCGCGCCGATCACGCGCACGACCTCGCGCGACTTCTCGCGCAGCGCGATCTCCATGCCCGGCCTGACCAGGAAGGAGGGGATGGTCGTCTTGCGCCCGTTCACCAGGAAGTGGCCGTGCCTCAGCAACTGGCGCGATTCGCTGCGCGAGGTTGCGAAGCCGAGCCGGAACACCACGTTGTCGAGCCTGCGCTCGAGCAGCATGAGCAGGTTTTCGCCCGAGCGGCCCTTCATGTGCGAGGCCTTCTTGACGGTGTTGGAGAACTGCTTCTCGGAGATGCCGTACATGCGCCGCACCTTCTGCTTTTCGCGAAGCTGCGCGCCGTAGTCCGAAGTGCGCGAGCGGCCCTGGCCGTGCTGGCCCGGGGGGTAGCCGCGGCGGTCCACCGAGCAACGCTCGCTGTAACAGCGGTCGCCCTTCAACATGAGTTTGGCCGCTTCCCGGCGGCAAAGCCGGCAGACCGGCCCTCGGTAACGTGACATGTGGCTTCCTCTCGCTCTGGCCCGCGCTTCAGACCCGGCGCCGCTTGGGCGGGCGGCAGCCGTTGTGCGGTACGGGGGTTACGTCCTGGATCATGGTGATGCGCATGCCGGCGGCCTGCAGCGCCCGCAGCGCGGCTTCGCGCCCCTGACCGGGGCCCTTCACGAACACCGAGAGGGTGCGCACGCCGTGCTCCAGCGCCTTTTTTGCGCAGTCCTCCGCGGCAGTCTGGGCGGCAAAGGGCGTGCTCTTGCGCGAGCCCTTGAAGCCCTGGGAGCCCGCGCTGGACCAGGCCAGCGCGCCGCCCGACGGGTCGGTGATGGTGATCAGCGTATTGTTGAAGGTGGACTGGATGTGCGCCACACCCGTCGCCACGTTCTTCTTGACTTTACGCTTGCCGCCTTTCTTGGCCATCTCTTGTTACCTCTTCGCCCGCTTTACTTCTTGAGCGGGGTCTTCTTCTTGCCCGCCACGGTGCGCTTCGGCCCCTTGCGGGTGCGCGCGTTGGTGTGGGTGCGCTGGCCGCGCACCGGCAGGCCGCGGCGGTGGCGAAGCCCGCGGTAGCAGCCGATGTCCATCAGCAGCTTGATGTTCTGCGAGACCTCGCGGCGCAGGTCGCCCTCCACCTGGTACTCGCGCTCGATGATTTCGCGCAGGCGCACCACCTCGCTCTCGGTCAGCATGTCGGTCTTGGTGTTCGCGTCGATCTCGGCCTTGCCGCAGATCTCGCCCGCGCGGGTGCGGCCCACGCCGTAGATGTAGGTCAGCGAGATGCCGACGCGCTTGTTGCGCGGAAGGTCAACGCCTGCAATGCGCGCCATGGCTCAGCCCTGCCTCTGCTTGTGCTTGGGGTTTTCGCAGATCACGCGCACCACGCCGCGCCGCCGAATCACCCGGCACTTGTCGCACAACTTTTTGACGGAAGATCGCACCTTCATCCTGTTCTCCCATGCTCACTTGGCTCCAGGCTCGTTGGCCCCAGGCTCGCCGATCCCAAGCTCGCTGGCTCAAAAGCTCACCCAAGCGCCGCTTCGATGCGGCGGGCGACCTCTTCGATGCTGCCGCTGCCGTCCACTTCCACCAGCAGCCCAAGCTGCCGGTAGTGGTCCACCAGGGGCTTCGTCTTTTCCCGGTATGCCTGCATGCGCACCCGGATCGAGGCTTCGTTGTCATCGGAGCGGCCCTCTATCTTCGCCCTTTCCAGCAGGCGCTTCACCAGCTCCTCTTCCTCCACCTCTATCACCACGCAGCGCTCCAGGGCAACGCCCAGCCCGGGCAGCATTTCGTCCAGCGCCCCCGCCTGCGCCGCAGTGCGCGGAAAGCCGTCCAGCACGAAGCCCGGCCTTGCATCCTGCTGGGCGAGGCGCTCCTTCGCCACCTCCGTCACCAGCTCGTCATCCACCAGTTCGCCGGCATCCATGCGCGCCCTGGCGCGCAAGCCGACCTCCGTTCCCGCCGCCACGGCAGCCCGCAGCATGTCGCCGGTGGCGACCTGGGCGATGCCGAGCCTGGCGGCCAGCAACTTCGCCTGGGTGCCCTTGCCCGCGCCGGGCGGCCCGATCAGCAGCAGGCGGCGCGCGCTCATCGTCCAAACCTCCCGCGCTGCCGCACCCCCTGCACGAAACCCTCGTACTGGCGGGAGACCAGGTGCGCCTCCACCTGGGCCATCAGGTCCATGGAGACGCCCACCACGATCAGCAGCGCGGTGCCGCCGAAGTAGAAGGGTACCCCAAATTCGTTGCCGAGCAAGACCGGCACCACGCAAATCGCCGAGACGTAGATGGCCCCCACCAGGGTGATGCGGGAGAGCACCGTGTCGATGAATTCGGCCGTGCTGCGGCCCGGCCGCACGCCCGGGATGGAGCCGCCGGAACGGCGGATGTTGTCCGCCACGTCCTCGGGGTTGATCAGGATGGAGGTGTAGAAGAAGCAGAAGAAGACGATCATGCCCACGTAAACGGCGTTGTAGGTGAAGCCCCCCGGCTCCATGTAGCGGGTGAAGAACTCGTTCACCGCGGTGCCCGCGCCGGCGTAGCTCGCCATTTGCTGGGGAAAGATCAGCAGCGAAGAGGCGAAGATGGGCGGGATGACGTTGGCGGTGTTGACGCGCAGCGGGAAGTAGCTCATGCCGCCCTGGGAAACCTTGCGGCCCACCACGCGGCGCGCGTGCTGGATGGGAATGCGGCGCTGCCCGCGCTCGACGAAGACCACGAAGCCGGTCAGCGCCACGATGAAGGAGAGCAGGAAGATCACCTGGATCAGCGTGTACTGGTCTGTGCTGAGCAGGTTGTAGAGCTGGGCCAGGGCGCCCGGGATGCTGACGATGATTCCGGAGAAGATCACCAGCGAAATGCCGTTGCCGATGCCGCGCTCTGTTATCTGCTCGCCCAGCCACATGATGAAGGCTGTCCCCGCGGTGAGCGTGATCATGGCCATCAGGCGGAAGTCCCAGCCCGGCGTCGTCACCGCGCCATCCCCGAAGGCGCCGCTCTCCAGCGCCAGCGCCAGCAGGAAGCCCTGGAAGAGCGAGAGCACGATGGTGAAGTAGCGCGTGTACTGGCTGATTTGCCGCCTGCCCTGCTCGCCTTCTTTCTTGAGGGCCTCCAGCGGCGGAATCACCACGGTGAGAAGCTGCATGATGATGGAAGCGCTGATGTAGGGCATGATGCCCAGCGCGAAAATGGAGAGCTGTTCGAGCGCCCCGCCGCTGAACACGTTGATCAGGGCGAAGACGGACTGGTCCAGCCCGGCGAAGGTACGGCGGATCACCTCCGAATCGATGCCGGGCGTGGCGATCTTGGCGCCGATGCGATACACGCCGAGCATGCCGAGCGTGAACAGGATCCGCTTTTGCAGCTCCGGGATCCTGCCGATGTGCTGAACGCTCCCTATCAAGAGACGATCTCCACGCTGCCGCCCCCGGCTTCGATGGCTTTGCTAGCCGCCTTGCTTGCGCCGTGCACCTTGACGGTGCAGCGCGCCGGCGCTTCGCCCTGCCCCAGCAACTTGACCTTCGCGCCGCGGGGCGCCATGCCCCGGGCGACCAGCGCCTCCACGTCCACCTGCGCGCCTTCTCCGAACACGGCGAGATCCTTCAGGTTCACCACCTCGAAGGCTTTCCGGTGAATGTTGTTAAAGCCCCGCTTCGGCAGGCGGCGCGCCAGCGGCATCTGGCCGCCTTCGAAGAAGCGCGCGGGCGCGCTGCGCGTACCCTGTCCCTTCACGCCGCGTCCTGCAGACTTGTGGCGCTTGCCTCCGGGGCCGCGGGCGGCGCGCACGGGCGCCTTGCGGGCGCCCGGACGGGGGCTCAGCTTGTCCAGCATGGCTATTGCTCCTCTACCTTGAGCAGGTGCGGGATTTTGTTGATCATGCCGCGCACTGCAGGCGTGTCTTCCAGTTCCACCACCTGGTGCAAGCGACGCAGCCCCAGCCCGCGCAGGTGGTTTCGCTGGCGCTTGTCGTAACCGATGGCGCTGCGCACCTGGGTCACGCGGATTTTCCCGGCGCCGCTCACCGGGCCAGTTCCTGCGCCCGCCGCTTCGGGTCGCGCAGCGAGGTGAGCGCATCCATGGTGGCGTTGACCACGTTGTGATGGTTGTTGGTGCCGATAATCTTGGAGAGCACATCGCTCACGCCCGCGACTTCCATGATCGCGCGCACGCCGGCGCCGGCAATCACGCCCGTGCCGGGCGACGCGGGCCGGAGCAGCACCCGCCCCGCCCCGCAGCGACCGATGACCTCGTGGGGGATCGTGCCTTCCACCAGCGGGATGCGCACCAGGGAACGGCGCGCCTTGTCCATCGCCTTGCGAATCGCCTCGGGCACTTCGCCGGCCTTGCCGAGCCCCACGCCCACCACGCCCTTTTGGTCTCCCAGCACGACCAGGGCGCCGTAACTGAAACGGCGACCGCCCTTGACCACCTTCGACACGCGCGAAATGTGCACGGTGCGGTCGTGGTTCAGGTCGTAGTCGTTGGCGTTCAGCCTTTCTTTTTGTCGGATCATGAAGCCCTCAGAATTCCAGCCCGTTTTCCCGGGCGGCGTCGGCCAGCGCTTTCACGCGGCCGTGGTAAAGGAAGCCGTTGCGGTTGAACACCACCTGCCGTATCTGGCGTTGCCCGGCGAGCTCGGCGATGGCGCGCCCCACCCGTGCAGCGGCGGCGACCTTGCCGGCCTCCCCCTCGCCTGCCTCGCCTGCAGCCTGCCGGGAGCGCGTGGACACCGAGGTGATGGTCTTGCCGCTGTGCGGATCCACGAGCAGCGCGTAGATGTGCTTCGCACTGCGGTAAACCGTGAGCCTCGGGCGCGCGCTGCCCGTTATGTGCTTCGCCGTCCGCGCCTTGCGGGCGGAAAACTTGCTTCTCTTGACGTTTCGTACCTTGCGTTGCATGGCGCTCCTACCCGACTGCAGTTTTGCCGACTTTGCGGCGCACGTGCTCGTCCACGTAGCGAATGCCCTTGCCCTTGTAGGGCTCGGGCGGGCGCACCCGGCGCACCTCGGCTGCAAACTGCCCGACTCGCTGCAGGTTGCTGCCCTTCACTTCGATGATGTTTTCCTGGACGGAGAGGGTGAGCCCCTCGGGTACGGGCATTTCCACCGGGTGGGAAAGACCGACCGTGAGGTGCAGGGTGCGGCCCCGGGCCTCCGCCCGGTAGCCGACGCCGTTGATTTCCAGCTTCCTGGCAAAGCCCTGGGTGACCCCGGTGACCATGTTCTGCACCAGCGCGCGCGCCAGGCCGTGCCGGGCGCGTGCGGTTTTGCTTTCGCTCGCGCGCTTCAGGTGCAGCGCGCCGCCTTCCACCTGCACGGAAATCCCCTCGGGCAGCGCCTCGAAGAGCACGCCCTTCGGCCCTTTCACCTCGAGGCCGCCGTCCTTCTCCTTCACCTCGACCCCGGCGTCCAGGGCGACGGCGCGTTTTCCGATGCGCGACATGGCGTTACCAGACCTTGCACAGCACTTCGCCGCCGATGTTCCGGCTGCGCGCGGTGCGATCAGAAACGACCCCGCCGGGCGTGGACATCACGGCGATGCCGAGGCCGTTCCTGACTTTGGGAATGTCCCGGACGCCGACATACACGCGGCGACTCGGCCTGGAGACGCGCTCGATGCCGTCGATGATGTGGCTGCCGTCCTCGCGCAGGCGCAGCTTCAGGCACAGGACATTGCGCCCCCGCTCGTCCTGCTCTTCCCAGGCGGAGTCCAGGTAGCCCTCTTCGACCAGCACGTCGGCCACGGCGCGCTTCAGCTTCGACGCGGGGCAACGGGTCTCGGCGGCGGATGCCATGCCCGCGTTGCGAATGCGCGTCAACATGTCTGCGATACCGTCGGTCATCATGAGCGCTCTCCCCTATTGCCTGAAGGGCATGCCGAGCCCGGCGAGCAGGCTCTTCGCCTCGGCGTCGCTGCCCGCGCTGGTGCAGATGGTGATGTTCATGCCGGTGACCTTTTCGACCTTGTCGTAATCGACCTCGGGGAAAATGATCTGCTCGCGAATGCCGAGGGTGTAGTTGCCCCGTCCGTCGAAGGCGCGCGGCGAGAGGCCCCGGAAATCCCGCACCCGGGGCAGGGCCACGTTCACCAGGCGGTCGTAGAACTCCCACATGCGCCGGCCGCGCAGCGTCACCATGCAGCCGATCGGCTGGCCTTCGCGCAGCTTGAAGTTGGCGACGGCCCTGCGGGAACGGCGCACGATCGGCCGCTGCCCCGTGATGCGGGCCAGCTCTTCGACCGCGCGGTCCATCAGCTTCTCGTTGCGAATCGCCTCGCCGAGGCCGACGTTGACGACCACCTTAACCAGCGAGGGCGCCTGGTGAGGATTCCGGTAGCCGAACTCCTTCATCATGGCGGGATGCAGCGCGCTGCGGTAGCGCTCCAGCAAGCGGGGCGTCATCAGAGCACCTCCGGTGCGAGCGAGATGATTCTCATGAAGCGGCGTGCGCGCAGCTCGCGGGCCACCGGGCCGAAAATGCGCGTGCCGATCGGCTCGCGGGCCTGGTCGATCAGCACAGCAGCGTTATCGTCGAAGCGGATGTAGGAGCCGTCGGGGCGCGAGATGCCCTTGCAGGTGCGCACCACCACGGCGCGGCGCACCTCGCCCTTCTTCACGCGGGCGCCCGGGATGGCCTCCTTGACGCTGACCACGATCACGTCGCCGATCGACGCGTAGCGACGGTGCGTGCCGCCGAGCACACGGATGCAGCCCACCTTGCGGGCGCCCGAGTTGTCGGCGACTTCCAGTTTGGATTCCTGTCGAATCATGGTGTTCTCCGGTCCTTCCCTTCTTCTAGACTCGCGCCGCCCGGGTGACGGTCTCCCGCACCTTCCAGCGCTTGCGCTTGGAGAGGGGGCGATGTTCGATGATGCGCACCGTGTCGCCGACGCCGCAGCCGTTGCTTTCGTCGTGCGCCATGAAGCGCGTGCGCCGGCGCACGTACTTGTGGTACCGGGGATCTTTCACCAGGCGCTCCACCTGCACGACGACAGTCTTGTCCATGCGGTCGCTCACCACCACGCCTTCCAGGATCCTCCGCTTGCCGCGTTCGCTCATTCTTTGTCTCCGGCTTTTTCCGCGCCGAGCAGGGTCAGCACCCGTGCGATGTCCCGGCGCAGGCGCGAAAGCTGCGATGTGTTCTCGAGTTGCCCTGTTGCCTTCTTGACGCGCGCAGAGAGCAGCTCGCCGCGCAGCTCGGCCTCCTTGGCGTGCAGCTCCTCCGTGCTCAGTTCGCGCAGTTCCTTTGCCTTCATCACCACTCCTCCCGCTTGACGAAGCGAGTGGGGATCGGAAGCTTGTGCCGCGCCAGGCGAAAGGCCTCGCGCGCAACAGCAGGCTCCACGCCCTCCATCTCGTACAGCATGCGCCCGGGGCGCACCACGGCCACCCACTCTTCGGGGCTGCCCTTGCCCTTGCCCATGCGCGTTTCCGCCGGCTTCTTGGTGATCGGCTTGTCCGGGAAAACCCGAATCCAGATTTTCCCGCCGCGCTTGATGTAGCGGGTCATGGCGATGCGCGCGGCTTCTATCTGGCGCGCGCTGAGCCGCCCGGCCGCCACGGCCTGCAGGCCGTACTCTCCGAAGGAGACGTCGCTGCCGCGCTGCGCCTTTCCGCGCATGCGGCCCTTCATCATCTTTCGGAACTTGGTCTTCTTCGGTTGCAACATGACTTAGCCCACCGCGTCTTCTTGAATGCGCGCCGACAGGGCGTTTTGGCGCAGTTGACGATCCGACACGTCGCCCTTGAAAATCCAGCACTTCACCCCGATCACCCCGTAGGTGGTCTTGGCCTCGGCCGCGCCGTAATCGATGTCGGCGCGCAGTGTGTGCAGGGGCACGCGCCCCTCCGCGTAGCGCTCGCGCCGGCCCATTTCGGCGCCGCCCAGGCGGCCGCCGGCCTCGATGCGAATGCCCTTGGCCCCGAACTTCATGGTGGAAGTGAGCGCCTTCTTCATGGCGCGGCGGAAGGCCACGCGGCGCTCGAGCTGCATGGCGATGTTCTCCGCCACCAGTTGCGCGTCCAGCTCCGCTTTGCGGATTTCCTTGATGTTGATGTACACGTCGGCGGTCGTGAAGCGCCTTCGGATTTCGTGACGCAGCACCTCCACCTCGGCGCCGCGCTTGCCGATCAGGATGCCGGGGCGCGCGGTGTGAATGTTCACCACGCACTTGTCGCCGGTGCGCTCGATCACGACCTTCGAAATGCCGGCGTGGTAGAGCTTGTGCTTGATGTGGCGGCGGATGCGGTGGTCTTCGAACACGCGGGCGCCGTAGTCGCCCTGCGCGAACCAGTTGGACTTCCAGCCGTACAGCGTCCCCAGGCGAAAGCCGTAGGGATGAACTTTTTGACCCATGTTACTTTTCCTCCAGCTCGATGGTGATGTTGCTGGTGGGCTTTTTCAGCCAGCTCGCACGGCCCTGTGCGCGCGCCCGAATGCGCCACAGGCTGGAGCCCTGGTTCACGAAGACTTTGCTTACGTGCAGGTTGTCGATGTCGATGCCGGCGCTGTCCCGCTCGTTCTTCTGCTCCGCGTTGGCGACGGCGGAGCGCAGCAGCTTCGCCATCGGCCCTGCAAAGCGCTTTTGCGAGAGCTCCAGGATGGCGAAGGCCTCTTCCACGCGCAGGCCGCGCAGTTGATCGACGACCAGCCGCGCCTTGCGCGGGCTGACCCGGAAGTTGTTGAGATGAGCACGGCTGCCCGCCATCAGCGTTTCACCTTTTTATCCATGGCATGTCCGGTGAACTTGCGCGTGGGCGAAAACTCGCCGATGCGATGCCCGACCATGTTCTCGGTTACGTACACCGGTACGAAGAGCTTGCCGTTGTGCACCTGGAAGGTGAGGCCGACCATCTCCGGCGTAATCATGGAGCGCCTGGACCAGGTCTTGATGGCCTGCTTCGAGCCGTCCGAGACAGCCTTGCTCACCTTCTTTTGCAGGCTCGGATCGACGAAGGGGCCTTTGCGCAGCGACCTGGCCATTTACTTCTTCCTCCGGTCCGAGACGATGTAGCGGTTCGACGCCTTCTTGCGGTTGCGCGTCTTGTAGCCCTTGGTGGGCTTGCCCCAGGGCGTACAGGAATGGCGCCCGCCGGAAGATTTCCCCTCGCCGCCGCCCATCGGGTGATCCACCGGGTTCATGGCCACGCCGCGCACGTGGCCGCGGCGCCCGAGCCAGCGCGAGCGTCCGGCCTTGCCGATGCGCACGTTTTCGTGGTCCAGGTTGCCCACCTGCCCCAGCGTCGCCATGCACTTCGCTTCCACCATGCGCGTCTCTCCGCTGGGCAGCCGCAGCGTTGCGTACTTGCCTTCGCGGGCCATCAGCTGCACGCTGCTTCCCGCGGCGCGCGCCAGCTGCGCCCCCTTGCCGGGCTTCATCTCCACCGCGTGCACCACGCTGCCGAGCGGCACGCGGGCAAGCGGCATCGCGTTGCCGCTGCGCACTTCCGCATCCTCGCCGGATTCGAGGACATCTCCTACCTGCACGCCGAGCGGCGCCAGCACGTAGCGCTTGGCTCCGTCCCGGTAATGCAAAAGCGCAATGTGCGCCGAGCGGTTCGGGTCATACTCGATGGCCTTGACCACGGCGGGCACGCCCGTCTTCTCGCGCCTGAAATCGATGCTGCGGTAGCGGCGCTTGTGTCCGCCGCCGCGCTGCCAGATCGTAACGCGCCCCGCATTGTTGCGGCCGCCGCTGCTCTTCAGCGCGCCCGTCACCAGGGAGCGCTCCGGCTTGCTGCGGGTGATCTCGCTGAAATCGGAAACGCTCATCTTGCGGCGTCCGGGCGAAGTCGGTTTGTAGATGCGGACGGGCACGGCCTCAGACTCCTTCGTAGAACTCGATCATCTGGCCCGGGGCCAGGGTGACAATCGCCTTCTTCCATTCCGGCCGGCGGCCGGTGAAGCGTCCCATGCGGCGCGACTTGCGCGGCATGCGGATGGTGCGCACCCCGGCGACCTTGACTTCAAAAAGCGACTCCACCGCGTTCTTGATCTGGTGCTTGTTGGCGTCGGGATTCACGGCCAGCATCACCACGTTGTCGCGCTCGCGGGCAACGGTGCTCTTCTCCGTCACCAGGGGACGCAGGATGATCTCGTGGGGGTTCACGCCGCGCCCTCCGCCGCGCCTGCGGCACGGGCGCCGCCTGCGCAGGCGCTGGCGCCTGCCGTGGCCTCGCCGGCGCCGCCGAGGCGCCTTGCTATCGGCTCGAGCGCGCCCTCTTCGATGACGAGCTTTTCGTGGCGCAGCACGTCATAGACGTTGAGCCCTTCGGCGCGCACCACCGAAACGCGCGGCAGGTTGCGCGCGGAAACTTCAAAGTGGGGCGAGGCGGCAGCCGGCACCAGCAACACCGAAGCGTCGGCCACTTCGAGCTGCTCCAGCATCCGGGTCACGCGCCGTGTCTTGAACTCGTCGATCTCCAGGCTGTCCACGACGATCAGCGCCGCTTCGCTGTGGCGCAGAGAGAGCGCGCCGCGCAAGGCAGCACGGCGCATCTTCTTGGGCAGCTTGTGGCTGTAATCACGGGGGACCGGGCCGAACACCACGCCGCCGCCCGCCCACTGCGGCGCGCGGCTGGAACCGTGGCGCGCACGGCCTGTGCCCTTCTGACGCCAGGGCTTGCCGCCCCCGCCGGAGACAGCCGAGCGGTTGCGGGTGGCGTGCGTGCCGGCGCGGCGCGCGGCGAGCTGGCGGCGCACCTCGGCGTGAAAGAGGTGGGGCTTGATCTCCGCCTCGAACACCGCGGCGTCGAGCTCGACCTTGCCGGCCCTGCCCTTCTCGCCCAGTTTTTGCATCTTCACACTCGCCATCTTCTCTCCAGCGCCTCTTCGCGCCCGGCTCAGGTTTTGATCTCGACGTGCACGCCCGAGGCCAGCTCCAGCTTCATCAGGGCGTCCACCGTTTGCGCGGTGGGTTCCAGGATGTCGATCAGGCGCTTGTGCGTGCGCATTTCAAACTGCTCACGCGACTTCTTGTCGATGTGCGGACCGCGCAGCACCGTGTACTTGTTGATGTCCGTCGGCAGGGGGATCGGCCCCGCCACCGTAGCGCCGGTGCGCAGCGCGGTATCCACAATTTCCCCGACGCTCTGGTCGAGCAGCTTGTGGTCATACGCCTTCATGCGTATGCGGATCTTCTGTGTCTGTGTTTCGGCCATGATATCCCCCGGAGCGGTTACTCCAGCACCTCCGTGACGACGCCGGAGCCGACCGTGCGGCCGCCTTCCCGGATCGCAAAGCGCTGCTCCTTGTCCATCGCAATCGGCGTGATCAGCTCCACCGTCAGCTCCACGTTGTCGCCGGGCATCACCATCTCCGTGCCCTCGGGCAGCGCCGCAACGCCCGTAACGTCCGTGGTCCGGAAGTAGAACTGCGGCCTGTAGCCCGTGAAGAAGGCCGTGTGGCGCCCACCCTCTTCCTTGTTCAGGATGTAGGCGCGCGCCTTGAACTTCGTGTGCGGCGTAATAGAGCCCGGCTTCGCCAGCACCTGCCCGCGCTCCACGCCGTCCTTCTCCACGCCGCGCAGCAGGCAGCCCACGTTGTCCCCCGCCTGGCCCTCGTCCAGAATCTTGCGGAACATCTCCACGCCCGTAACCACAGTCTTCGAGGTGTCCTTGATGCCCACAATCTCCACC
>CAZJXU010000262.1:0-5544 GCA_964550095.1 uncultured Spirochaetales bacterium
GGGCGGTTAACAGGGTGGGGGCGCGCTCAGTCCGCCGGGCCCGGGCCGGCCCCCGCCTCGCCTTCCGGGGCAGCCTTCGCGGTCGGTGCGCCTTCCGCGGGCGCCGGGGCGGCAGCTTCGGCTTCGGCCTGCAGCAACTCCCGGGCGCTCTGCAGCGCCTTCGAACTGCCGAAGACGAGCAGGCGATCTCCCGCACGCAGCCCGGTGCTCGGCGCCGGGTTCGGGGTGTTCAGCCCGCCGCGCGCCAGCGCCAGCACGTTGGCGCCGCTGCGTGCGGAAAAGTCCAGCTCGCCCAGGCTGCGCGCTTCGGGGAAATTTTCCGGCACGTCAATCCACTCGGCATCGACACGCTGCAGCAGTTCCATGAGCCAGGGGTCCAGCAACAGGGCCGGCGGCGCGTGCATCAGCGCATACCCTTCGCTGCGCAATTCGCCTGCGAAGCGCTCCACCGCGCCGCTCGGCAAGCCCAGGGTCTTTAGCACCTGGGACACCAGGTCAACCGCGCCTTCGAGTTCTTCGGCCACCACGCGGCGCGCGCCCGCACGGTACAGTGCATCCACGTGGCCGACGTGACGGGTGCGCACGATCACGGGAACCTCGGGCGCGATGTCGTGCAGCAGCGAAACAATGCGCCGCGTGGCAACAGGGTCGCTGATGGCGATCACCACCATGCGCGCTTGCGCGGCGCCCACGCGCTGCAAAACGTCGAGACGCGTGGCGTCGCCGTACGAAACCCTGGAGGCCCCGGCGCCGTGCGCGTCCAGCTTGGTGGGGTTGAGTTCGACGCCCTGCCAGTACACGTCGATGCCGTTCAGCACGCGGGCCATGTTGCGCCCGGCCATGCCGAGACCGATCAATAACACGTGACCTGCGGGGATGCGTTCGCCCTCCGGCGCGGTGAAGAGCGGAGCGAGGGCCGCATCGCCGTTATTCCGGTCTTTGCCGAAGGCCAGCCGCGGGCCTGCGCGAAACAGGAAGGGAGTCAGCAGCAGGCTGATCACCGAGGCCGCCACGAAGGACTGCTCCAGCTCGGCGCCCAGCAAGCCTGCCCCGACGGCGCTGACCACGAGCACGAAGGAAAACTCACCGGTCTGCGCCAGCGAGAGCCCCGTGCGCAGCGCCACCCTGCCGCCCCGCGCGAGGAAGGCGCGCACCGAGGCGGCGGCGATCAGCCCCTTCAGCACCGTCACCGAAAGGGCGAAGGCGAGCACCGTCGATATGTTTTCCCAGGCGACGCGCGGGTCGAGCAGCATGCCGATCGCGCTGAAGAAGATGCCGAGCAAAACGCCGCGCAGCGGCGCCACTTCGGAAAAGAGCCGGAAGCCGTAAGGCGAAGCGCTGGCCGCCAGCCCCGCCAGGAAGGCGCCGACGGCGAAGGTCAGGCCGATTTCTTCTGCGACCAGCGCGGCGCCCAGCACCAGGGCCACCGCCACCAGCGAAAAGACTTCGCGCGAGGGGAGCAGCCGCGCGATAATTTTGAGCAGGGTCGGCACGACCACGCGAATCGCAACGAAGAAGAGCAGGACCGCGACGGCGACCAGGGTAAAGGCAATGACGATCGGCCAGGGCGCGAGCGGCTCGGGGTCGGCGAGCATCGGCACCGCCAGCAAAAAGGGAACGATGCACAAATCCTGAAACAACAGGATGGCCACGCACAGTTGTCCGTGCGGCGCATCGAGTTCTCCGCGCGACGAGAGCAGGTGAATCACCAGCGCGGTGCTCGACATGGCGACCAGGGCGCCCAGCACGACGGCCTGGCGGCCGGGCACGTCGAACAAAAGCCAGGCGCCGAATGCAACCACGGCCAGGGTCAGCGAGACCTGCAGGGCGCCGACGCCGAGGCCCCTGCGCACCAGTTGGTGCAAGCGCTCCATCGGCAGTTCCAGCCCGATTTCGAAGAGCAGGAAGATGACGCCGAACTCCGCCACGCGTCGCACGGTTTCGGGATCCGACACCAGGCCCACGCCGCCGGGTCCTACGCAGGCGCCGACCAGGAGGAAGCCCGCGATGGAAGGCAGGCGCAGGCGTTCGAAAATCGCGGCGCCGGCCGCCGCGGTGACGAGCAACAGGATCAGTTCCGTCAGCGGCTGCGCATCGTGCATGCGGTGATACTAGCTTTCTTTATCAAAAGACGTGAGCGGCCGTCGCCCGGGCGTCGGCGGGCGGCCTTCGGACGGAGGCCGGTTCTAATTCAGGACGACACACGTCCACGCAGTCACCAAACAGCCTCGCACGGCCGCCACGCTCGGTAACCAGGCAAAGCCCCGTGAGCCCGGCATCTACCGCCTGCCCCGGGCCGCTCATCCGCTTCGCCCGGCCCGGCGGCGGCGTTGCTGCCTACGAGTCACGCAAGCCCAGCATCTGCAGCCTGCGCTAAACTGCGCGCATCAACCGGTGGGGGGGCCCGTGCAAGAAGGCGCCATATTTACCTTTGTCGTTGCGCTCGCCGCGGGCGTCGCCTGTCAGCTCGCCGCCCGCCACACGCGCATTCCCAGCATCACCCTGCTGCTGGCCGCGGGCGTGGTGCTGGGGCCGGACTTGCTTGGCCTGGTGCACCCCGGCCGGCTCGGCGACGGGCTGCTCGCTCTGGTCGGCATCGCGGTGCCGATCATCCTCTTCGAAGGCGGCCTGAACCTGGACATGCAGCGCCTGCGGCGCGAGGCCGCTGCAGTACGGCGCCTGCTCTGGCTCGGCGCGCTGGTGACGCTGCTGGGCGGCGCGCTGGCCGCGCACTTCCTGCTCGGCTGGCCGCCGGCGCTCTCGGCCCTGTTCGGCGCCTTGGTGATCGTGACGGGGCCGACTGTTGTGCGTCCGCTGCTGCGCAACCTTCCGCTGCGCCCGCGCCTCGCCACCATACTCGAAGCCGAGGGCTTGCTGATCGACCCGGTGGGCGCGCTGGTCGCCGCCGTGGTGCTGCAGGTCGCGCTGACGCCCGGCGTCGAGACGCTGGCCGGCGGCATGCTGGAGTTTTTCGCCCAGCTCGGCTTCGGCGCCGCGGTCGGGCTCTCCGGCGGCTTCGCGCTGGGCGCCCTGCTGCACCGGCCGCGCATCGTGCCCGAAGAGTTCAAGCACCTGGTCGCACTGGCCGGCGCCCTGGTCGTCTTTGCGCTGTGCGAAATGGTCTTCGAAGAAAGCGGCATCCTGGCCGTCACCATCGCCGGCGTGGTGGTGGGCAACATGGAAAAGCAACTGGCGTCGGAACTCGGCGAGTTCCAGGAACACCTGACGGTCGGCCTGATCGGCCTGCTCTTCGTGTTGCTCGCCGCCGACGTGCGCCTTTCGGACGTAGCAAGGCTGGGCGTACCCGGCTTCGCCACGGTGCTGGCGCTGATGTTCCTGGTGCGCCCGCTCGGCGTCGCGCTTTCCACCCGGGGCTCGGGCATGAGCCCGCGCGAGAGACTCTTTCTGGCCTGGGTGGGGCCGCGCGGCGTGGTGGCCGCGGCCATCGCCACGCTCTCCGCCGAGGCGCTGGACGCAAGGGGCGTTGCCGGAGGCACGGAAATTCGCGCGCTGGTGTTTCTGACCATCGCGCTCACCGTGCTGCTGCAGGGCGGCGGCGCGCCGCTGCTCGCCCGCCGCTTGCGGGTGCGCGCGCCGGGACGCGACAACACCGTCATCCTCGGCGCCGAAGAACTCGGCTTTGCGCTGGCCGAGAGTCTGCACGCCGTGCACTTCGTGGATTCGAATCCGCACCACTGCCAGGCGGCCCGCGAGCGCGGCTTTTCCGCGCTGTGCGGCGACGTCTCCAGCGGGCAGACGCTGCAGGATCTGCGCCTGGAACAGGCGCGCTGCGTGATTGCGCTGACGTCCAACGCACAGGTCAATGCACACTTTGCAGGCGATGCCAGGGAACACTTCGGCGTACCGGAAACCTGGATGGCGGTGGAGCGGGAGCAGAGCGCGCCGGGCGAACAGATTGCGCGCAAGCAGGCGAGCCGGGTGCTCTTCGACCGCGCCAAGGATGTCGCGCACTGGAACGCACTGCTCGCCCGGGGCGAAGCCGGCTTGCGCCGCTTCGAGTTTGCCGAGGCGGATGCGGAGCGCAGGGGCTTTGATGACCCGGAGAGCGACGGGGAAGCGCTGAAAAAAACGCGCGACGTGTTTTTGCTGCTGGCGCTGCAGCGCGGCGGCGCCTGCAGGCCGCTGGGCGCGGAAGACACCTTGCAGGAGGGCGACTTCGTGCGGGCCGCGGTGCACCTGGCGCAGGAAAACGAAGCGCACGAGCGCCTGCGCGCCTTCGGCCTGTTCCCGGCGGCGACGGAAGCGCCGTCCGGCGGGGGGAGCGAAGCCGGGGGCGCCGGCAGCAATGCGGGCGAGCCCATCGCGCCCGCGCCCGGGGCGCGCGGCTGAAAGTCGGCGCGCGGGCGCCCCGCCCCGGGCCGGCGCCAAAGCGCAAAACCGACCCGGGGCTGGAAGCCTCCCCGGAATGGCCTGCACATCCGCCCCTTCGGCCCACGCGCCCGGGGCGCCGGAACACGTCTTGACGCCCCCCTCCGCCGGGCGGGCGCCTGGAGCCGCCTTGTCCGACCTGCATCCCATCGTCGCCTCCGAGCTGGAACTGCTGCGCTTCGTCAACGAAGCGCTCGACGCCCTGGGCGAGCCGCACACCGCTTCCGAGGCAAAGCTGGTGGAGGAACTCGAGGACGTGCGCAGCCAGTTGCTCGAAGGCCGGCTCGATGCATACGAGCGCGCCGCGCTGAACCGTCGCGGGGAAACCGCGCACGCCACGCTCGAGCAGCTTCGCCGCGCGAACAACGCCGAGCGCGTCGATCCGGAAACGCCCTACTTCGCGCACATACGGCTGCAAGAAGAGGGACGCGAGTTCGACCTTTGCATCGGCAAGGCCACCCGGCTCGACGGCGGACTGCGCATTATCGATTGGCGAAGCGCCCCGATCGCCGGCCTGTTCTACCTGTACCGCCAGGGCGACGAATACGAAGAGGAAATCGGAGACCGCGTGCGGCGCGGCACGCTCCTGGCGCGCCGCCTGATCACCATCACGAGGCGCGAGCTGGCGCGGGTGGAAGCGCCCGAGGGCGTCTTCGTGCGCGATGCAAAGCCGGCGGGAGGCTGGCGCCGGCACGACAGGGCCGAAGCGCCCCGGCTCGGCGTCGGCGCAGCGCCGGTGCTTCACGAAGAAAACCGGGCGGGCGGCGCCGGGCGCCTCGGCCGGGACGCGCAGGGCGGCGCGCTGCGCGAGGGCAAGTACCTGCCGGACATCGCGAGCCTGATCGACCCCGAGCAGTTCCGGCTGATCACGCGCTCGGCGCGGGGCTGCCTGGTGGTGCGCGGCGCCGCGGGCTCGGGAAAGACCACGGTCGCGCTGCACCGCATCGCCCGGCTCGCCTACGAAGACCCGGATATCAATTCGGCGCGCACCCTGTTCGTGGTGTTTTCGGAGGCGCTCAAGAGTTACGTCGGCCACGTGCTGCCCGCGCTCGGCGTTAGCCGGGTGCGCGTTTGCACCTGGCGCGAGTGGGCCTCGCAGCAGCGCGTGCGACTTTTCCCCGATCTGCCGCGTGCGCAGCGCGAAAGCCCGCCCGC
>CAZJXU010000263.1:0-1977 GCA_964550095.1 uncultured Spirochaetales bacterium
GAGCCGGCGTAGGGGCGAACATCCAGGCGCCGGTATTCGCCCGCCGCGTTCTTTTTGGGGTCGCTGGCAAAGAACTGCTGCATGGTTTTGTCCTCCGGCGCCAGCTTAGCCGAGATGGGCGGCAGGGGTCTTGTCAACGGACGCGGCCCGGCTGGTGTAACCTCGGCTCCCTGTCCTGTGACAGGGAGGACCCGGCGATGACCCACTGCACGCACACGCACGAAAGCGACTCATCGGCCCGCCGCCAAAACCCGGTTGCGCCGGCGGCAGACTTGCGCCCGGCTGGGCGGCGCGGCGGCGACTCATCGGCCTGCCGCGAAAACCCGGTCGCGCCGGGCGCCGGCCCCTGCCTGGCCGGGCAGCGCCGCCGACTCACCCGCTTCGCCCTGCCCTTTTGCCTTGGCGCCGCACTCGTCTTCGGCGGCGGCGCTGCGCCCGCCCTCGCACAGGGCGCCGCCGACACCAGCGCTCCGCAACTCTCCGAAAACACGCCCAGCGCGCAGGCGGTGGCGCAAAGGCTCGCGGGCGCGCTGCGCTACCCCACCATCAGCCCTGCCGACCCGGCGGACTTTGAAGGCGCGCCCTTCATCGAGCTGGCGAACTACCTCGCGCAAACCTACCCGCTCACGCACGCGCGTTTGCAGCGGCGGGTCGTCAACCAATACAGCCTGTTTTTTGAATGGAAGGGGCTGGAGCCGGAACTCGCGCCGGTGCTGTTCATGTCGCATCTCGACGTGGTGCCCGTGGAGCCGGGCACTGAAGCGCAGTGGACGCACCCGCCGTACGCGGGCGTGATTGACGGGGGCATGGTGTGGGGCCGCGGCGCGCTGGATGTGAAGGGCGGGGTGATCCTGTGGCTGGAGGCCGTGGAGGCCCTGCTGGCCCAGGGCTTCCGACCGGCGCGCACCATTTACCTGGCGTTTGGGCACGACGAAGAAATCGGCGGCGACCAGGGCGCGGCGGCCATGGCCGCGCGGCTGCGCGACCGGGGCGTGCGACTTGCGCTGCTTTTTGACGAGGGCGGCTTCATCCTGAACGACTTCCCGCTGCTGCCGGGGCGCACCGTGGCGCAGGTGGTCACCGCGGAGAAGGCGTACCTGACGGTGCGGCTCACCGCGCGCGGCAGCGGCGGGCATTCTTCCGCGCCGCCCCGGCACACCGCCATCGGGCGGCTTGCAGGCGCCATCCATCGCCTGGAAGCAAACCCGCCGAGCGCGAGGCTGACCGAGCCGGTGCGGCAGATGCTGGTCGCCCTGGCGCCGGCCATGTCGCTCACGACCCGTTTGGTGTTCAACAACCTGTGGCTGACCGAGCCGCTGGTGACGCGGCGCTTTGCCGACGGCGGCATCCAGGAAGCGCTGACGCGCACCACCATGGCGGCCACCGTGATACGGGGAGGAGTCAAGGAAAACGTTCTGCCCGAGCAGGCGCATGCGCTCGTCAACTTCCGGCTGCTGCCGGGCGACACGCAGGAAGACATCCTTGCGCACATCCGCCGTCACGTGGGCGACCCGGGCATTGAGGTTGAAACCGTTTCCTACACGCCCGCGCCGCCCCCGGCCGACAGCACCGGCCCCGGCTTCATGCTGGCGAAACACGCCGTGTGGAGCGTGCTGCCGCAAGCGCTGGTGGTTCCCGGCCTGCTGACCGGCGCCACGGACACCCGCCACTACGCAGACCTGGCGGACAACGCCTACCGCTTCATCCCCATACGCGTGAGCATGAACCAGGTGCCCGGCATCCACGGCAGAGACGAACGCATCGCGGTGGCGGGCCTGGACCAGTCCGTCGCCATCGCCATCGAGATGGTGCGGCGGGCGGGGAATATGGAGGCGTGGAGGCCTGGCTCACCAGAATGACGGGGCCGGTCGCCGTCGATAGACGGCGGGCGGCCGTGACGAGGCGTGGCGGCCTCTTCTCTTGGTGTCGGGGGGGGCCGAAATGCGGGCTTGGCGAAGTGCGGGGCTGGGCGTGCGG